>JAYTAK010000719.1:0-3581 GCA_043737515.1 Candidatus Kuenenia sp.
CATTGCCCGGGAATCCGCCACGGGGGCCAACGTCACTCAGAGAGTGACGGCTACTTTGAACGCAATGATCACAAAAAGTTTCGGGAATTTCGTGGACACTGATTTGCGATGACTCTGCTACAGTTGCTGGATGCCTGGAACACGTACTTTCATGCCGAAGTGTCGTGTGCCACGCTCGTGATCTTTCGCATCGCGATTGGCTTTCTGCTGCTGGCCAATGTGTTGCTGCTTCTGCCGCTGATCAATGATTATTTCTCGGCAGACGGATTGTGGCCGACCGCCGTCTGGATGCGTCAGACGAGCGGATCAAGGTTCTGTCTGCTGAGTCTGATGCCGCCGTCCACGAATGCGTTTCGCCTGCTTCTGCTGGTGCATTTTGTGGCGAGCGTCGGATTTCTGGCGGGCTTCCAGTTTCGCCTGTGCAGCGTCATCGTGTTTCTGACGCTTGTGTCGATTCATCACATGATCTGCAGCCTGCTGCTGTTCGTGTTTCCCGAGGACGCAGAACGGTGTCTGGTGCAGATCGGCGGATGGTTTGGGATTGGCTGAATCCCGACGCCACTTTCTTCCTTGCATGATTTGCGTTGCGGGCGATGCCCGCGCCAAGGCTAATGCCTCGTTCTCAGCCGCGCGAAGAATACTTATGCAACAGACAATGTCGGGCAGGACCACACCGCTTACTCGATTGGCGTTTTGTTGACATACAGTTTGACGTTGTGCGTCGCGCGACCGCCGGCCAGGACGTCAGGACGACCGTCGCCTGTCAGGTCCGCCACGACAAGATCTTCCGTTGCCATTCCGCCTTCGTCCAGAATCTGCTTTTTCCAGACCGTGCCTTCCGTGTCCGTGGCGTGATAGACATTGACGCCGAACGTCTGCGGAGTATCGCTGTGACCAAACGCGATTTCGTCCATTCCGTCACCATCGAAATCGGCAGTCCACAACGCATGACCACGAACGAATCCGCTGTCGATGACCTGCCGCTCCCAGGCAGCTTTATCTTTGGACTGCACGTATACCGCCAGTTGAGTCCCGTGCATTGGTTCCACCGACGTCAGAAAACGCCCGCCGCCGGCCAGACGACCGAGCTTCACTTCTCCCGCGCCGTTCTGATTCGGATCAGCCGCCCCCGTCGCGCCGTCAGCGAGATGTTCGCGCTGCCAGCCGGAATCCGTGCGCCGGACGAGTGACAGACCTTCGCGGCTGGCCGTAATCGTGTCGATGGAATTGTTGGCATCAAAATCGACGTGCCAGTGATTGTGCATCCGATTGAGTTCCGAATCCAGCACGGTGGCCATCCAGCGACTGGTGGCCGGGCTTTCCGGAATCTCATACGCCAGCAGACGAACGCCGTTTCCCGTGCTGGCATTCAATGGTGAAACGACTAACTGCGGCGTCCCTTTGCCAAGCACATCGGCCCAGCGCATGCGATGGACGGAAGTCTCTTCACCGATCGCGGCAACCGTCCACAGGGCTTTCGGATCGGTGCCGCGACGAATCCAGTGCAGAGTCCCGGTTTTTGTCCAGCCGGCTCCGATCGCAAAATCCACCAGTCCATCACCGTCGATGTCATGCGGTGCGATGCAGACGTTGTCCGGCGGTGTCTGATCCTGCAGAATGACATGCGCGGCCCAGTCCGGCTGTTCGTACCAGACAACCCGATTTTCTGTCAGCGCCACGATGTCAGGATCGCCGTCGTTGTCAACATCGGCGACCGTGACTGCATAGCAGACCTTACCGACGTTGCCGTCGATCACTTGTGCTTCGAATGCCGGGAATGCATCATCCCCGGCAGCCGTCAGACAAAGACTCAGAAAACTCACGAAGAAACTGACTTTGGTCATGGTTCACTGCTCCTCCTCAAACTGTTTCCGACATGTACAATCCCGTCCAGCGCATCAACATAACATGCCTTGTGATTCAAGCATTTCACCCGAACAGCCGGGACTCCGGCATTGAATTCTTAAGGCATCACAAACTGATGTCCTTCCGGTTTCACCGTCAGCACAGGGCACGGGGCCTTGCGCACAATGCGTTCGGCGACGCTGCCCATCAGGATGTGCATCAGGCCGGATCGACCGTGCGTCCCGATCACGATCAGATCGATTTCATTTTCGCGAGCGTAGTCGATGATCTCCATGAACGCAGCTCCTACTCGCACTTCGCGCACGACGGGTTTTCCATCGTCCCAGCCATCCGGTGGCAATTTCTGCAGCATTGCATTGGCGTCTTTGACCAGCGATTCCGACTGAGCCTGCATCGTTTCGACCGAGAAGGCGGCAGCTTCCGGGACCAGCATGGCTGGGTCGGGTACGACATGCAGCAAATGCAGTTCGGCTCCAAAACGAGCCGCGATCGCACAACCATACTGCAGCGCAGGACGGCTGAACTCACTGAAGTCGGTCGGCACAAGAATCTTATCCAGTTTAATCATCAGCATTCTCCTATTGAGGTCGCATTTGAATTGACAACATCGCAAACGGCAAACTGCACGATCACTGCCGCGACACGGATGAGCTTTCTGCGGATGCCTGTCGTCGCCAGCGACAACCCCGCCCCGGTCACCAGCATAACAGGAATTGTCCCGAGTCCAAAACACATCATAATCAGGACGCCTTTTGCCACACTGCCGGAACTGGCCGCCAAGGCCAGAAAGCTGTGCTTCAGTGTCAATTCTCTGCCGAATTCTTCCTGCTCAGATAACGATTTTGTGCGAAGACAGGCCACTCACTTGCCTAGCGTTGTGTGATCTGTTGAACTCCGCCTATTCACGTTGTTTTGCGCACGTTGCAGGTCGTCTATAGGCCGCTTGTCTTGAAATTCGTACGAAATCAGAGGATGACGTTCGCCCGGCCTGCCACATGCATCGCAGTGCTGTTGCTTTCCCTCGCCCCAGCCTGGGGCGCAGAAGCCGATATTGTTGGAGCAAAGCATCCGCCCGTCGCCAACATCGCTGCGGATAGTACGGGTTCACCTGAATCCGCTGTCCGAACGGACGACAGCCTGCCGTCTCATTCCCAATTGGTTCAGCAGCTCCGTCGCAATCTCGCAGCGTACTATGAAGATATCCCGCTGTGCATTCAGCAATGCACCGAGACGGTCAATGCCGCACAGCGATCGGGTAACGAAGAGATTCTGGCGATTGCTCGGATGCAGCGTTCGGCCGCCAACCTGCGTGGTTTCGGATTTGAAAAATGCAGATCAGATTTTGAACAGGCGATTTGCGTTCGTTTCCATTCCAGCGAATTCGAACTTGACCTGATGTTCCAGATCGCCAGAACAACGGTCGAACACGCAGTCTACTCAAGAACAGACTGTCTGAATCAACTCCGTCGCGCCGCAGATGCAGCAGCCAATGCTGCGCATTCTGACGTGTTGTTCGCTGCGAAATTCGAACTTGCTGCCCGGTCGATGAAGGTACAGTCGCGAACTCAGTTGATGAAATCCCTGCCTTCTCAGATGATGCCGATGCCCACCACAGACATCAGTCCTGGATCTGCACCGGATCTATTCCTCTCACTCCTGCAGCAGCCAATCGCATCGAACGAAAGCACAACGACGGATGAACTGAATCGCGGCGA
>JAYTAK010000720.1:0-3581 GCA_043737515.1 Candidatus Kuenenia sp.
CATATAGTTGAATGCCAGATGATCTGAGGATGCCGCGGAGTAACCGTAAGCATTTGAATCAAGCGAGTAACGATGGAGTAGTGCGGGATTCGCCATGTCCGAAATATCGAATAGTGACACCTGGACTTCCTGAACGCGACCTTCCGCAGTGGCGTTGCGTCCGATGGCGAGCAGATGATTCTCGTCGATCAACTGCATGTAATCTGAGAACCCTGGAATCTTCAGTTCCCCGGTGATGTGAGGATTTCGCGGATCGCTCAAGTCGAACGAGAAAATCGGATCGACCTGCCGAAACGTGACAACCCAGCCTCGATCGCCATCAAATCGTGACGAATAAATACGTTCGGTCGGCGCGATGCCTTCGATGCTGCCCACGATGTTCAGCGTGTCGCCCTGATCTTCAAGAACGTAGAGTTCGTTCGTACTGGCAATCCATGAATCAGTCGTGACGATTCGGAGGAAGCCGTCGTGTTCATCCAGCGAAAACTGGTCATGCACATAACCTTTGACGAAGCCATCACCTTCCGCCACAAGGCCGTTTTCCGTCAGACCGATCTTGTGAATTCGCGAGCCGGTCTGGTATGAGAATGCTCCTGTCGCGGAATCCTGCGTCGAAGTTGATTCCTGCATCACGAGGTACATGAAATTCGCGGTGGAATAAACCGTCACTCCACCGTACCCGCGCGACGTCATGGTGAGATTGCTCACTGGACCAGGATTCGACTCCTTCGCATCAAACTGCAGAACGGTAGTCGTTTGACCGCCGTCCATCGGGATTTCATCCGTGCTGCCGTCAAGCCAACCCAGCGATTGCAACCCCGTCTCTCCTTCTGCGGCTCGACGCCAAACTGACGGTGGCGCGAGCCCGTCATTGAACTGCGTGCCGTACACCAGGTCAGCGACGGACTGCAGGTATTCATTGCGGGTCTGATAACGATACTGCGATGGCGCTGCGATTCGAAAAACAGCGTCGGAGGCGATCGTGATGTTGTTAATCGGATCGATAGGTGAAACGACCGGATTCGTTCCCGGCTGCCAAATCATTCCCAAGCCAGGAACATGGGCCGTTGCATAATTGTTGACCACCAGATAGACCTGATCTCCGACAGCGCGCGCGGCCTGATAGGTTCCATCGACGATGGTTTCCTGCACAAGTGCAGGGGCAGTTTTGTCACCAATATCCAGCACAGAAACAACGGTTTGAGGTGTCGAAGAACGTAATGGACGCAGACTGGAATCGGCTATGATGAGCCCAAAGATCGGAAGATATGTGTACCTGCTGGAAATCACAGTTAATCGGCTGCCCTGCAAAAACATGGCCACCGGCTTATCCGCAAGCTGCATTCGTGACACCACGGCCGCCTCGGCAGTCGCCGTTGCGGCGCGAATGATCACAATCTCATTCTGCGAAATTGTGTAGATGAACTGACCGTCTGTTTCAACAATGTCCGCTTCATCCACGCCTTGAACCTGTACGTTCGTGTTCGAAACCTGAAGAGTCGTCACGCCTTGTGCAGAGTCCGCAGCGAATAGCTCAAAGACCCTTCCAGGCATGGGACGCACATTCCACCAATAGTTACTCGCAGTCGTTCCGAATTGATCTTGGTACGCCTGATCCGCCCGCTCAATAATCTGCGACTCAATCCTGTCCCGCCATTCCATCAGGTTCGAATCGACGCGACTGAACAGGATCTGCGAACTCTGTCCGGCAATTTGTTTGTGAAAACCAGAAATACTTTCCACCTGCGTCACGCTCGGATCACCGTTGGCCAGCCCGGCACCGCCGACCTGAAAGTATCTGACAGGCAGACTGGGAGCCGTCACGGTCACGCTGTCCTGAACGTCGGTTGTAGTCGCAGAACCGTAGCTGTATTGTTCCTGATGGACGCGCGACAGCACGTAAATCTCGTCGCCGACCTGCCGCACTTCTTCAATCCGAATGAATCCGCCCTGGCCGCTGTTCAAAACCGAAGCCGACACGCTGATGTTCTGGCTGATGACCGGATTGTTTGTGGCACTCATGAGCTGCCGATTTTCCAGCAATTCACACACGCGCGAAGCGACGCTCGGTGCGTTCTCTGCATGTGATGATCGAAATCTGCGAACATTCGTCTGGCTGCGTCGAAATCCCATGAATTCATTCCATGATGTTGCAAAGAGAGGATTATCTGGTTGTCACGCGGAGGGAACTTATCCCGGAAAGCGAGGTCTGTAAATACCGCGATTTTCGAGTCATTCTCAATACTTCAGGGGATTCGCATCCCTGCTTGCGTCAAACCCACGACATAGAGCCGTGTATCGTTATAGGGACAATACCTGAAGTTGATTTCCCAGTATCTCTGTATTGTTGCAATATTTCACCGTATTTGGCACCTGATTCTCTTCTGACACCTGGTACGTGGCCGAGATCGGCTGTGCCCGTGAGCGGACCGCACAGGTCGTTGCGTTTCAGTCCCCTGGATGGTAGGACCGCACAGCGTGCGCCAACACGTCTTCGGGATAGAACCAGGCAGGTTTGAGTCTGCCTTCTGAGAACAGTGTCGCCTGATCGAAGTAGTGTTTCGATTGCGGATTGGAACTCGCCCCGAACTGGACAGCGCTGGCAGCGCGGATGCGATCTCCGAATTCGACGACGCCCACGTAACAGGAACCAACCACGCCATACCGTTCGGGCCGGACAACAGGAATGCTCGGCGTGGAGTAGACGGTGTAAACGACACCCAGCGGCCCGGGAACTCCGGGACACGGCAGGCTGCGCATCCAGCGATTCAGCAACACGGCAGCCTTGATCACTTCCGACTGATTGTGAACGCGCTGAATCCGGTGAACATCGCCCCACGGAATCGTCCATGTGCCGTGCAGTGATTGTAACTGTTCGGCGACTTTTGCCAGAGCCTCCAGTTGAGCGGTGCGGCTCTGAGCATATTCAGGCTTCAGTGTTTCGCCAGGATAGGTTCCCTGATGCAGCTCTTCATGCCAGGCAACACACAGTGCGGTCCGAGTGCATTCGTTGGTGGCTCGACAGTCCCAGTCCAGCAGATGATTCAAATAGGGTCGAATTCTGCCAGCCGCCTCAGCATCCTGTTTCTCGTACTCATCAAGCTGCCGTGCGAATTCCGGGAGCTGCGTTTCTGGCCAGTACAATCGCGTGTCGAAAGCCAGCGACTGAAACTGCTCAAACGTGCAGTCAGAGAGTTCGCTGAGGATTTTCTGTGACTGCTGCGCCCGCCGCTTTTGAAAATCCGCGTCCTCAAACATGTACGAGGGAAAATCTTCGCGGGCTGGATTTTGAGCGTGAGTCGTCGCAAACGGACTGGTATTGCAGTTTTGAACATAGCCACAATCGGGATTCAGCAATTGAGGCAATTTACTGAAAGGATGTCGCCCTTTCCATTCGGTTGCCGATGTCGTGCCGTCCACGGGCGAGGTCCAATTGAACTGCGGATCGCGCACAGGGATCGAACCGTTGTACCCATACAGAATATTTCCGTCGCGATCTGCGTAAGCGACGTTGAACATTGGGATGCAGCACGGTTCGACAGCCGCCTTCCATTCCGTCAGGTTCTTTGCCCGAACCATCC
>JAYTAK010000721.1:0-8154 GCA_043737515.1 Candidatus Kuenenia sp.
AAACTATGGCCGGTCCTGCGTCAGCGACACTGGCAACAACTCCGCGAAGTTTTCAAACCTGGCATCCACTGGCATGAAGCCAGTTGGGGGCCGGAAAAACAGTGGGGCGGTTCGTGTGGTAGTCGGAAAACCGGGTTTCCACCGGCATGAAGCCGGATGGGGAACACTCGATTCGGTTCAGCAAACAATTCGCTCAGGAATTCAAATCTCTAACTCCAGCCACAGCATCAAAACAGAATTCAGAATCCCGCCGATTTCGACGGACTGGACAGATCGCACCCGTTTACAGAACGCCAATGCCGTGCAGAACAAAGGTCTGGTCCTGGTGGCAAAACACATTCAATGGCAGCGCGGCTTCAGAATGATCCGTCGCAATCAGGGTCACAAAACCCTTGCGATAGGCCTTGAATCGCGCCGTGACAATGTGATTTCCCTCTGAATCCCGCCACTCCCGGGGGCCTGTTTCCAATGCCAACTTCTCGGCAGGGCTTTCAGGAACTGCGAGCGACCTGGGCGTGGATTTTCCCCACATGCGTTCGATCATCACGTAACCTCGTGGATCGTATGTTTTCAGCGCTTCCCTGTCGAACGGCTCATAATCGCAGCCCACAAAATACATGCAGGACAGTTCAGCAAAGTACTCCAGTTGGTTCGTGCTGGCATAAGATGCCTCCAGAACGCTGCCGGTATCGCCTCTGACGTTGCGGTGCAGGCTCAGTTGAACCGAGTTCTGCCAGGCCGCCAGAATATCCGGCTGCTGTTCCGGCCATTGTTCGAGTTGCCAGGCATGGGCCAGTTCGTGAACAACCGCCTTGAGAGCCCAGAAATCCGAAAGCTGCGTGTAATTTGCACCGGAGTACACCACCACGCAACTGCGCCAGTTCAGATCCAGATGGGCACGGTATTCAGGAGCGTTTCGCTGGAAGTACTCCAGGCCACTACCTAAACCGCCCCCATGTGCCGCTGGACCGTACATCACGTAGAACGGAATTTTTTCAAGCACTGGTCGAGAATGCTGAGGCAGGATCGACAGTGCAAGAGTGATCTTTTCCTGCAATCTTGCGACTGCCTGCTCGGCAATCTGAGGATCTTCCGTCAGGAGTTGTCGTTCCAAAAGGATGTTACTTCCGGCCGATGAAACATACTCCCTCTGCGGCGTGCGGAAATCGATCTGTCCCACGGCCAGCGGCATACCAAAAGCAATTACAGCAAGCGCTGCCGACAATCGCAAACTGAACAGCGCATGACTCGCAATGCGGTTGAAAGCCATTCCGGACTCACTGAGGGCAGAAAAATCAAAGTGGCATAAACGACGAAAGTCATCGTCGCAACGTGATCGTCGAACCACAATAGGCACCGATTCTGACTCGGTCAAGATCCTCGCACCAGATTCACTGACAGCGCACGCCAATTCAGCCGATCAAATGCAGCCATCATCATTGACTCTTACGGTATTTGAACCAGCGCCACTCGAAAACCGCAGAAAAAGGACCTTCTGGCCTTGTTTTCACTGTTTCTGATGGCCGAACGGCAGGACGCCGGGGCGTCAATGATTGACCCGCCCTTTGTCACCTTATCCGGCATGAACGACTGTTCGAACGGATCGATGCCGCCTTTCCTCAGACTTTCATGGACAAAACCGTCCCGACACCATTCACAGACGTTTCCCATCGTGTCGCACAATCTCCAGCGCGGCGAGAACTGCCTGGTTCGCACGCGTTGAGGGTTATTGGCCGAGTTGCCGTTGTGCCATGAGTGCTGGCTGAGATTCGCAAGAGTCACCTGATCACAGTAATCCTGCGGAACCGGGATTCCGTCGCGACATGCATACTCCCACTGAGCCTCTGTGGGAAGTGTGAATTCCCAGCCAGGCCTTAACCGTCCTGCAGCACGTTCCTGCTGCGTCAGCTTCGCGCAGAACTGCATGGCTTCATCCCAATCCACATACGTTGCGGGATAGTCCGAAAAATCAACTCTGACAGAGTTTTGCCCTGTCCATGGAGTAGTCCCCATGATGGCCGTGTACTCGCCTTGTGTGACTTCAGTATCCTTCAGCCAGAAATCCTTTGTCAGATTGACGTTGAGCTGGGGCAGAACAGGACTCGGACCTGCAGTGTTCGGGTCACCCATTGTGAACGAACCTGCTCGACACCAGACGAAAGTCATCCGTGGCGTCAGCAAATGGGCCACATCAGCCTCGGCAGTCGGTGCCGGTGGAAAAAGATTCTGGTTCGGCGGGACTGGTGGTCCTGGAGGAAAGGGGGGAATCGGCGGAACTGGCGTTTGACTAGGGTTGAGCGTGGCTGAGTAAGAATTGCCGTCCCTCAGATTTGTCACTGCGATTGTAACAGCGCCGGTTAATGGCACTAACTGTTGCTGCAATTCCACCACGGTCCGAACGGGAACTCCATTGACCTGAGTTACCACATCACCCGCCTCAAGACGAATCGACGTACCGGCCGGATAGCCGCGATACGTCTGAGTCAGTGTAAATGTGAAGTTGTGTGTGTTCTGAACAATTCGCACGCCCAAAGGAAAGTTGGCAGTCGTGACACCAAATCGAGGCTGCGTGCCGAGCTGCACGCTGCCTCCATAAGAATTTCCGTCCTGCAGATTCACAACCTTCAGGAGCATGTTCGGACCTGAGCCATCCACCGCATTGGCAAATTCAGTTTCCGAACGAATTGGCGCACCGTTGATTTCAACGATCAAGTCGCCCGGCTCCATACTGATCAGCGTTCCCGCCGGGTAGCCAGCGTAGGGCTGACCAAGACTGACTCGCGTGGCTGCCGGAGAATTTGGAACTACAGAAGCAACTCTGACCCCGGGCGGAAGGTCCTGAATACGGATGCCTAACTCAGCAGCATGTATCGATAAGTGAAACGAGCATAACAGGAAAACTGACGGGAGGAGATGGCTGATTCGCATGGCGTAAAATTCCGATTCTCAGGGATGGACACTGTGGAGAGCAGAAGCGTGCTGAAGAAAGACGCAGATTCAGGGAGTCTTCAATGCCAATTGCTGAGTGAGGTGATAAATAGTTCGAGAGACACTTGAGGCATTTCAAGGTCAGAGCACTTTCCGTGCAACAGGGGATCCCACCCCGGTTGCCCGGACGTGCCTCGATTCTTAATACTCCGCGCAGACAATGATTAGCGGCAGCGACCGGAGTGTCGGTGCTGACGAGTCACGCGAACGTGCCGAGTCGCGCGCTGATGACAGCAGGTCGGCGCGGGCTCACAGCAGGTCGCAGCCACTGGCTGGCAGGAACTGCAAGAATCCGGGACCGGCAGTATTGGTTGTGGCGTTGGTGGCAGCGGATTTGGCGTGACTGGCGTCTCCCCAACAATCCCGAAGCGGCCACCCTGCGTTTCGCCTGCAGCGGGTGGCGTTTCCTGCACGAGTGCCGCAGACTCTGCCCCGGCTGATGGCGCAGGCGCTGTTTCCTGGACAAACAGTGGTGCGGCAGATCCAAGGACAAGTGACAGACAGAGACTCAATGGACTGATCATAATTCTTTCCTCTTCGAACAAAAACGCAAAACAGTGATCGACTCAACGTAAGTCGGCCACGGACGAGCAGTATGACTAAGGTCTCACGACTCGTCCAACAAACACGATGCTGTCGGAAATAGAATCCCGCAACAGGAACACGAATGGGTGATCCACATGAAATGGCACGCTGAATCCTCCCCGGGGGACGCCCACTCCTGCTGTTGCTGCAGAAGCTGTAGTTCCCGCTTCGTCCACTTTGATCCGAGCCTGATGTAGTACGGCCGAAAGAAACAGTTCTCCCTGGGACGTAATGCCGGAAAAGTCAGCAGCCCCTGCGTTCAGAGCCGATCGTATTCCCATGCTCCCGAGGACTTCCTTCAAAGGAGCGTCGGTGGAGATCGAGAATCTCGGCAGCCGAAGATCAACCTGTGTGGATTTCAGGCTGGTCAACAATGTCTCCAGTTTTTTTGCGGAGAGGGAGTTTTCCATGGCAGCCAGCCCCTGTTCCAGAGTTGGCAACAGAATCACCATGGTCAGCGTCGAATCACGATAAGGGATTTCCACCGCTTGCAGTTCGTCTGTATTCGCATACTTCAGATTCCGCGCGGCTCTCATCACAGGCACTGACAATGCCTTGCCGTCGAGCCCGATAAACTCGCCATCCGCCGTTTTGCCGGAATCAAACTCCTGCGACCAAAGGCCTTTGAATGAAACGGCATTTGTCACCACCAGTCGCGCGGTGGCATCAACGCTGTCTCTGGTAACGAGTTCTTTGATCGCATCGTCGGTCTTCGCCGCGACCCAGGCATTGATCTTCGCAATCGATGCGTCGGTCGCTTTCTGGAAATCAACCTGCTCCGCGCTGGCGTGAAACGTCTTACTCAAAAGGTCAATATACTCTGGTCGAACGTCATAGTCCTTCTGAATCCAGATTGCATTTGCCAGACGCAGGTATTCGGCGTTCAGGTCCTGACCAGGCGAGGGCTGATCAACATCCGCCGTCATGGTCACGGAAACCGCAACTTCCGTTTTCGTTGCGGCATCGTATTTCTTCAGATCGATTCGCCCGGTTGAATAGTCAATCGTGCGCTGGAAATCCAGCTCGGTTCGGAGTTTGTGATTGTCGATGGCCAGCAGCACATCGCCTGCACGGATTCCGGCTGCAGCGCCGGGGCCATCCGGGACCACCTGGCTCACCTGCACCCCATTTCCTTTATTTTCAACGACGGTCACACCCAGGCGAAACAAAGGGCGATTTCGAGTGGGATCGGCGAGCGACAGAAACTTGCCAAGCTCTGCTGCGGGGACATCAAAATGGAGCGTCGCTGCCATTTCCTCGGCCGTCTTGCCGCGTGCTCCCAGGTACAGCATCCCGAGTGCGTTGCTGACGCTGTTCGGAGAACAAACTGTGTTACCGTCCTTGCTTCGCGACGCGAGTTGCCGATGCAATTCCAGAGCAAACTGATTGTTGTTTCGTACAACCGCTGCCTTAACCTGCTCCATCGTCGGAACAACCACGTCAAGTTCCCTTTTTCCGGGTTCCTCTGCGCCGGATGCCTGCCGCACCAAAAAGATAAACAGCATCAGCAGCACCGGAGTCGGTTTGTTCATGATCATCTCCCGTTAGGTCCAAAGGATTTCCTGGCTGCAGGGCGGCCAAACAAACCAAAAGTTCTATCTCACTGAAAGATCGACGCTCGCTGTCACAGTCGAAAAACTATCACCAGAGTTCAAGAATTGAAGCTTCAACAGCGGTCCGGATTTGTCAAATGCATCGGCGAACTCTTTCTCCGTGCGAACCGCCTGATCGTTGACATGTGTGATAATGTCGCCAATCGTGAATCCGCCAATCACATCCTGCCCTCCGATGCGTGCGACCACACGTTTTTCCGCAGCACTGCCTGAGACAAGTTTTGTAACCTTGACTCCGCGTTTCTGCGGGTCAGCGACAACAGTCACTCCAAACGGACCTTTTACGGTGGTCGTCACATCGCCAAGTTGCCAGGCCGCTCGATGCAGCGTTTGCGTGGCCTGTGGCTGAAGTCCAAACTGCGCTCGCCCGGCACCACGCGGGAAGGATTTCCTGAATTCGTCAGCAATACTCTGGCTGACAACGGCAAATGCTTCGTCCCAGGTAAGAGGCTCCTGACGGCGAGCCCTAAGAAAGCGACAGAATGCCACCGTTGCAATGCCACCCTCGCGACCGACTTCATCGCCATATGCCATTTCACCCTTCTGACTCGTGATCAGATCGATCAGTCCGGAAGGCTGAAAGAACAGGCTGTCAAAGAGCGGACTTACCGTACTCGGGGAAGTGATTGCCGCTCGCGACTTGCCCGGAGCGCTGTCGGTAACCGCCACAACCGTGTTGCAGCAGTCGGTCCACAATACTGCCAGACGCATTTTTTTGTCCTCAATCGCCTGGACGAGGACCGTCCGATAGATCAGTCGTTGTTCATTTATGTTCACGGCGATTGCCGTTCCGGGCACTGTGATCTTTACGGGGTTTCCGGCAGGACCGTGCGTGAGCTGTAATGCGTGGCCCCGTTCCACTCCATTTTCAATGGTCTCGTCAAACAAACCATGTCCGGCAAAGGCAAACACGATTGTGTCGTCTGCGGACGCCTTGATGTTTTTAATGGCCGACAGGATACCCTCGCGAGTTGCTTTCTTTCCTGTGAGTTCTGCAATGCTGAGCTGCGACTCTGGGACGTTTTCGAGAAAACGCTGGCGGATATTCTTCCAGTCCTTCTCGACATCCTTGCCGACAGCCGGGTCATCCGTATCCGCCACGATCAGCAAATGAATCTTCTTTGCCCAGGCATTGTCAGCGGCAGCGAAGCAGATGCAGAAAGCTGCAACCACAACCAGCAGACGCCACATCCCGTGCATCGCTAAAGCAGATTTCCGGAATATCGATGTCCATCGAATCATGGCCAAATTCTCCGATTTCCCGCTTGACGGTGTCTGAAAGGCTGGTCTGACCACTATTTTCAAGATGTGGCTCGACTGAGTTGGTCCGCGACGGACATGAATACGTAGCAGTTGGATACTGTCAGAATGCAAGTTCCACGCTGCAGTCCAGCGGAGTAAAGTTGTCATCCTTGTTCAGAATGCTGAAAGACATTTGACGACCGGATTTTTCCAGCTCGCGCACGAACTCCTGCTCAGTGCGAACCGGCACTGTATTAATGTGCGTAATAATGTCGCCGATACTCATCCTTCCAATCACCGCCTTCCCGTTCAGGATCGTATTGACTTTTCGAGCCGGTACAGGATTGTTGTCGTCACCGCCAACTTCCACCACGGCGACTCCTCGACCGGCAGGGTCATCAACCACTGACAGTCCAAGCCGGGATGGAATTGACCATGCAAAGCGGTGCAACGTCTGAGTCTGCTGGATCGGCAGACCGAATGGTGACCGGTCGGCACCGCCGGGGTACTTATTCTGAAAGTCCTCAGCCAGACGCTCCTTGAGGGTAAAGAATACGTCAGTCCAGGCCAGAGGTGCCTCTTTGTTCTCTTCGAGAATTCGACAGAAGGCACGCGTCGCATATCCACCAGCGACGCCATCGCCCCAGGCCATTTCCCCCGGAGCGGAACCGCATAGATCGATCAAACCGCCATGCGTAAAGAAAAGCTGGCGGAACAGAGGCGACAACATGACCTCCTCCGTCGTGTATTGAGACTCAAATGCACGAAGTGCCTTCATCTCCACATAGGTCGTACAGCAATCTGTCCAGCAAACCACTAAACGAGCGCCCTTTCGCTTCAACTCATCGATCAGTTGGCTTCGATACAACAGCCTTGAAGTATCCAGCGTCACCGCCACGGTACTTTCTGCCAGTGTAATGTTTGCCACCGACGGTTGCGGACCAGAATGTGAAAACTGCAGCGCATGGCCTCTCGGCTGTCCATCAACGATGGACTGGTCGTACAATCCATGACCGGCATAGGCAAAGACGATCGCATCATCAGGCTGAACGCTCAGACTGCGGATGGTTGCGACCACGTTGTTCACGGAGACGCCATCACCAGAGAGAACCTTCACGGTCAGTTGCTGAGGTGCGACGTTCGACGAGAAAACTGAGAACAGGTGGTCCTGATCAATTTTGACGTCGTTACCAATCTGTGGGTCATCGGTATCAGCCACAACGATCAGGTGGAGCGTCGCCGCATCTGCCGTCGCAAATGGGAATACACATGCAAGAAAAAAGACGACGATGCACTTTGCGTACTGTCGCGAACATTGATTTTGGGACAATGGAGCCTGAAAATTCCAAGTCATCGCACAATCTCCTGATCTGTTCCGGCCACCAATAACAGCGTAGGAAGCAAACATTGGTCTCTGTGAAACACCACAGAGACCAATGCTGGAAGTTCACCGTCTGCTAGTCTTTATGCAACTGGAAAGTTGCGACACCAGTTCCGTTTCCATGCAGCAGAATGGACTGCACGTCGGCCGGCTTGTCGGAGACAAGTGGCGGATTGACTGGCGTTGCACTCTGTCCTGGCGGGACAATGGTGAAACGATTTTGCCCCTTGAGATCGCTTGCCGCTGTTTCCACAATTTTGTCGGATACTGTTGCAAGGAAGCGTGATGTCCCGCCCGCAACTGCCGGCGTCGTCGTGGCCGTGTTGATGAAAGGTCCAGCACCCG
>JAYTAK010000722.1:0-8153 GCA_043737515.1 Candidatus Kuenenia sp.
GGCTCGGTCCGGAGACCAGCCACCTGACTACTGAAAACTGACTACTGAAAACTCCTTACCATGACCACCAAACATCAATTCTGCACCTTCTATGTGGACGACCTGTTCCTGGGCATCAACGTGCAGCAGGTTCAGGAAGTCATTCGATACCAGGAGATGACTCGTGTGCCTCTGGCACGAGTCGCTGTCCGCGGCCTGATCAATCTTCGTGGACAAATCGTCACGGCGATCGACCTTCGATGCTGGCTTGGCATGCCACTGCGTGATCCGCAGGAGCTGCCTATGAATGTGATCGTGCGTGATGGAAGCAACGCCGTCAGCCTTCTGGTTGATCGCATCGGTGATGTGATCGAAGTGGATGATGAGTTGTTCGAATTACCACCTGCGACGGTTCGAGCCAGTGTTCGCGGACTGATTCAGGGAGCTTACAAGTTGTCTGATCGACTCCTTCTGCTGCTGGACACGGGGCGCGTCCTGGCAGAGTGCGATTCACGTTCCGCCCCGAACGGACGACTTGCGAGTTAGACAGATTCTCAACCCCACTTGTTCAAACCTGATTGCGACGTCCAGCCTTCAACTTCACAGGAAAGTTTTCAGATGACAATGACCACGACTGCCCTGAAATCCTCATGGTATCAGCCAAAGAGCCTGAAAACGAAGCTCTTATTTTCATTCCTCGTGCTGGGCCTGGTCCCGATGGCGATTGTGGGAGTGTTGTCGTATTGCACCGCATATCAGGCGTCACTCGACCTGGCCGGCCAGCGAATGCGGTCTACGGCAGTCGACTTGTCGGACAAGATGGACCGCAATCTGTTTGAGCGATACGGCGACGTGCAGGCGTTTGCTTTCAATCCGATGGCTCAGGGCACACCTGAAAACATGACCCAGGCCGCCAACTTCTACATGGTCGCTTACGGCTGTTATGACCTGATGATGATCGCCGATCCAGCAGGAAAGATCATTGCTTCCAACACCGTGAGTTATGATGGGAAGCCGCTCGACACGGGCAGCCTGATCGGGCGGAGTGTCAGGGGGCAGGAGTGGTTTGAAAGCTGCGTCAGTGGCGAGATTGTGTCTGGCAAGACGTTTGTCAGCGACGTCCGGGAAGACCGGGAAACTGCCGAGATCTGCCACAACAGGGGTCTGACGATCAACTTTTCCGCCCCGATCCGCGATCCGGAAGGAAAGATCGTCGGCGTGTGGTCGAACCGCACTTCACTCGATCGGACGGTTGGTGAAATCTCATCAGCATTGGAAGCAGAAATTCAGACCACCGGACTGGACTTCGAAGCACAGATTCTTGACAGAAACGGCCTGATTCTGCGGGACATGGATCCCAAAGCGGTTCTGCAGCTCAATCTTGTCCAACAAGGAATTCAGGCCGCCAAACTGGGTTCAGAAGGTCAAACCGGCTTCGTCCAGGAAGAACATACCCGGACGAACGTGGTGCAGATCAACGGCTATACCCAGCAAAAAGGTTACGGAACGTTTCCAGGTTTCGGCTGGGTCGTACTCACACGCTGCGATTCTTCTCAGGCCGTCATCGCCGCGACCTCAATCCGCAATTTTGTGGGCGTGATTGGCCTTGCGGCGGCGGTCTTTCTGACGATCATCGGAACCTCGCTCGCCATCGGGATCGCAAAGCCGGTCCAGCAGACGGCGGCAGCGATTGAAGCGCTGGCCCAGGGCGACCTTTCGAGGCGGCTGTCGATTCGAAGCGGCGACGAACTCGGTCGCATGGGTACTTCGCTGAATCTGGCACTCGATGGAATCAGTACTGCAGTGAATGGTCGGAAAGTCGACTGGAACCAGGTTGGCGAACAGCGTCGCCAGATGGTTGAAGCCGATGCCAGGATGCAGGCGATCAGCAAGTTGCAGGCAGTCATCGAATTTCAGATGGACGGCAGGGTTGTAAGTGCGAATGACAATTTCCTGAATGCGTTTGGTTACTCGCTGGACGAGATCAGTGGCAAACACCACAGCATGTTCGTTGAAGAGGATCTGAAGAACTCAACGGAGTACCACGAGTTCTGGGCTCGTTTGAATCGCGGTGAATGCCTTTCCGCCGAGTACCGCAGGGTCGGCAAAGGCGGAAAACTGGTGATCATTCAGGGTTTCTATAATCCAATCCCCGACCCGGATGGCAAACTGTTGAAAGTCGTCAAATACGCCACCGACATCACTAGCCATGTGAATTCGCGAAACGAAATGGCACGGATCCTGGAACTGGTCAACACGAACTCTGCCACCCTGGGTTCGTCGGCTGAGGAACTCACTGCGGTCAGTTCTCAAATGGCGTCGAATGCGGAAGAAACGTCGGCTCAGGCCAGTGTTGTCTCTGCCGCGTCTGAACAGGTCAGCAACAACGTGCAAACCGTGGCCACGGGTGTCGAAGAAATGAATGCGGCAATCCGTGAAATCGCAAAGAATGCCAGCGATGCAGCCCGCGTATCGCGGGAAGCAGTGGCAACCGCTGCCAAAGCGAATTCCGCAATCGGAAAACTCGGCGACAGCAGCCAGGAAATCGGCAAAGTGATCAAGGTCATTACTTCAATCGCGGAACAGACAAATCTACTGGCTCTCAATGCCACCATCGAAGCCGCTCGTGCAGGTGAATTTGGCAAGGGATTCGCGGTTGTTGCCAACGAAGTGAAAGAACTGGCGAAGGAAACTGCCAAAGCCACTGAAGACATCAGTCGCAAGATTGACGTGATTCAGGGCGACACGCATGCTGCCGTTGATTCCATCCGGCAAATCGGCGAAGTCATCGCCCGGATCAACGATATCTCCAACACAATCGCCAGTGCCGTGGAAGAACAGACGGCAACGGCGAATGAGATGAGTCGCAACATCGCGGAAGCCGCCATGGGCACATGCGAGATTGCACAGAATATTATGTCTGTAGCAACGGCTGCTCAGAACACGAGTCAGGGAGCAACCAATTGTCATCAAGCGGCCGCAGAAATGTCAGGCATCGCGATTGAACTTCAGCAACTGGGTGCCGGTCGCGATCCGTATGACAGAGCCGAGGAAGCCGCATTGCGTTCGCTTGAAGCACTCAGTCGCCAGGCTCAGTCCGGGTCGGGCAGGAGGAATCCTCCACAAAAAATGCGACCAGTCAGCACGATGGGCTCTGGCCGAAACTGAATTGCAGATGACCGGCAAGCCGGTCTGGCAAGCAAGGTTGTTCCACTTCAGGCTATTCCGAATGAACTGCTGCGTCGTGTGACCGTTACGCGGCATACAACACTTGCTCTTGAAAGGCTCTCATGACGACATTCACGCTGACACCCGATGCCGTTTCCTACGTCTGCACAACCGTGCGACAGCGTTCGGCAATTGAACTGGACTCAAGCAAGACCTATCTGATTGAAGCTCGCCTTGCTCCTGTAGCGAAGCAGAACGGATTCGCGAGCATTGATGAACTGATCCAGGCAGTTAAAGCCAAACGCAGGCTGGGATTGGAATCGCAACTTGTTGAAGCCATGACAACCAACGAAACCAGCTTCTTCCGCGATCTTCATCCGTTTGAAGCTCTGAGAAAGACTGTGTTCCCGGAGATGCGTACGAAAAATGCAACTCGGAAGTCGCTCAACATCTGGTCCGCAGCCTGCTCGACCGGACAGGAAATCTATTCTGTCGCGATGCATCTCCTGGAGCACTTTCCTGAATTGCCGTCGTGGAAGGTGCAGTTGATGGGTACCGATCTGTCAGACGAGGTACTCGCCAGAGCCAAAGCGGCGAAATTCTCGCAGATTGAGGTTAACCGAGGGCTGCCTGTCCCCCTGCTCAAGAAAAACTTTCAACGCCAGGGGTTGCAATGGGAACTGCGTGCTGAAATTCGAAACATGGCGACTTTTACCAAGCTGAATCTGATTGAACGCTGGCCAGCCATGCCTTGCATGGACATCGTGTTCCTGAGAAACGTGCTGATCTATTTTGCACCTGAAACAAAGCGGATGATCCTTGAAAACATTCGCAAAGTGATGGCTCCCGGGGGAGTGCTGTTTCTGGGCGCGGCCGAGACCGTCATCGGACTGGACGCAGCCTTTGAACGCATTCAAACCGATAAAAGTGTTTTCTATCGACTCAAATAGGTGACTGACGGCGTCTTCCGTGAGCGGAATACAGGGAGCCACCGGTCACTGTTCAACACGTTTCATATCAACACCGGCGCATCACGCGCGAGCAGCTCCAGCGAACCTGCATCACGCCTCCGTTTTCTTTTGTAAATCCCAATCGTCAATCGCAGGAACAGATCCTAATGTCGGAAGCCATTTCTACTGTCGGTGAACTCGCGCCACATCTCCGATCACACTTTTTTCGTCGAGCCCAGACGCTGCAGATGCTGCCAGCCGTAGCCATACAGGCTTTGGAAGTCACGAAAGACCCTGATTGCTCGATCCCCGAATTTGTTGGTATCGTCGAAAGAGATGCAAAACTTGCCACCGACATTCTGGGGATGTCCAACTCACCATTATTCTCAACCGGAGGCTCCCGGATTCTGAGTCTGCACCAGTCCGTTGTGCGACTTGGATTTCAGCAGTGCAAGAATCTGATACTCAGTTCAAGCATCGCTTCCATGATGAGAAACCTGCCGATGGAAGAGGAATGGATTCGCGATGTCCTTTCGCGGCATGCGTTTACAACAGGCATCGTGGCCATGCACATAAACCGAGTCATCGGAGCAGGATTCCATGGTGAAGAATTTGCCGCGGGGCTGATGCACGACTTCGGAAGAGCGATCCTGGCGGTTTGCCTGCCAGATCAGTTCTCTGCGGCAGATCCGCTCGATTTCGACGAAAGCCATGCCACACTGGTTGCGGAGTCCCGGATGCTTGGCACAAATCATTGCGAAGCGGGAGCGTGGTTTGCAGAACTCAACGGCCTTCCTTCCGAATTCGTGGAAGTCATCCGATATCACCACACTCCGTCAAACGCCCTGAAACATCCCCGACTTGTGGCACTGATCGCTTTGAGCGACCACATTGCCAATCACATGCAGCGGTTCGATGGCAGCGACAACTACGACCTGACGGCGAATGAAGCAATAATGATTCTGCAGTGGCGCAACTTGACCAAAGTTGCTGGCAGACTGCAGGACATGATTCCGGAGATCATACAGTCAGCAAGGCAGGATGTTGAGCAGATGATTTCTTTTTAGGTCCTTTCTTCCCCACATCCGTACTTTTGCGCGCATCTTTTCAGCTTTCGGCTTTCAGTTTTCAGTTTTCAGCTTTCAGTTTTCAACTTTCGGCTTTCGGATTTTCGGCTTTCGGATTTTCGGCTTCGCCGCGCCAGGATCTGTTGATCACCAGGAATCCGGAATCCATGAACCTGAACCACCCCACGCTGGAATTCTTTAACACGATGCAAACTCTCAAGGCGAGTCAGCGCCGACGCGGATGATTCGTAAATGGCTATGTCAAAACTCATTCGAATTCTTATTGCAGATGATTCATCGATCATGCGCCGATTGATAACACAGACACTCAATCTGGAGTCGTGTCTGGAAGTCGTCGGTGCCGCGAAGGACGGGGCTGAGGCAATTACATGTTTTGAGACACAACAGCCTGATGTCGTCCTGCTCGCCATGGACATGCCAAAAGTGAACGGACTTGCCGCACTGAAAGCGATTCGCGAACTGGACCCGATAATCCCCGTTATCATGCTGGGGTCGTTTTCGGCAGGAAACGATGCGGCAATGCGTACGGCCATCGCCGCCGGAGCCACCGATTGCATCTGCAAGCCTGCCGGGACCGGACACCTTGATGCAGTGATCCGCTACCTGCGGAAGGAGGTCGTCTCCAGGATTCTGGCCTGGGGCGGTTGCTCCGGCGACCGACAAGGCCGGTCGAACATTCCGACAAACCCTGCATTCATGACTGACGCGGGGGCGAGCGGTGTGCCACTGCTGAACGCAGGGCCTTCCGTCGTTCCTAGACCGTTACTCACCAGACACCCACAAAGCCGCAGCCCCGTCCATGTGCTTGCTGTAGGAGCATCGACAGGCGGACCAAATGCCCTGGCAGAGCTGATCAGTCAACTACCTGGGAACCTGGAAGTTCCGGTTCTGATTGTGCAGCACATGCCGCCGCACTTTACGCAATTGCTTGCTGAACGTCTGGATTGCATCTCGGCATTGTCCGTTCGAGAAGGATTCGACGGAGCTGTCGTTCGTCCCGGGGAAGTCTGGCTCGCTCCTGGCGGTCTCCACATGACTGTCAGGCGAAAGGGAACAGAGATCATCCTCAAGACAAACCAGAACGCTCCGGAACATTCCTGTCGTCCAGCAATCGACGTACTCTTTCGCTCCGTGGCCGAGGTTTACGGAAGCAATGCCCTTGCGGTGGTGCTGACGGGAATGGGACGTGACGGGACAACTGGTTGTCAATCACTGAGCAAGTGCGGCGCTCAGATTCTGGTGCAGGATGAAGCATCGTCTGTTATCTGGGGAATGCCACGCTCGGTCGTCGAGGCGGGTCTGGCAGATTCCGTATTGGGCATAAAGGACATGGCTCCGGCAATCATGGTACGGATTCGTGGCTCCAGCCTGTCATCGCCTGGTGTCGGTCTGCAAGGCGCGCGATCATATTGTTAACAATCAATAGAAATCAGATACGTTGATGACATACACGATGTGAATATGAAGTAGTGTTGCTTCGCAAGGCAATTCAGATTGCACCACAGGGTCCATGCGGGGTGACGACCGGCTCCTGGGCAGCGGCACAAAGACGCTGGCTGCGATCAATCTTGTTTTTCTCAGTTACCATCAGGTAAGACCGTCTGTTTTCAGGCTGGTCGCGGTTCAGGACAAATGTCTCATGACGATAGATGAATCGATACTGCAGCAGGTTGTCAACGATATCTGCTCCGGCATGCTGGGACTTGAAATGGAGCGATCCGAAGATTTCAACTGCGAAGACACCGGCGCTTTGTCGGCGATCATTCGAATCTCCGGCGGCTGGGATTCTCTGGTGCAGGTGCTGACACCCCGCAAGACGGCGATCGCGATTGCCTCCAACATGTTTGCGATGAGTAAAGACGAACTGTCCGAAGCGGAGATTCGCGATGCTGTTGGCGAGATCGTCAACATCGTCGGAGGTAATCTGAAGGGTATCGTGGAAGGAGTCTCCAGTCTGTCTTTGCCGTGTGTGGGTGAATCCGATGGATGCGCACCGTTTGACAGCAGTTTTTCGGGCGTGAGCATTACAAATCTCTGTCAGGGCGACCCGTTCACAGTACGCATCCTTGATCGAGGTATTGCAGTTGCCACCTGAGATTCATGAAAAGTGATCAGTGCAGTTCGCAGCGAACGCAGGAAGCACAGTTGCGTCCCGGAGATCATGCAGCACCGCGAATCTCACATAATATTGTTTCTCACAAGTTGACCTGTTTATGCAAAGGAAATCAACATGAAAGTTCTTGTCGTTGATGACAGCAAAGCCATGCGAATGATTGTGATCAGAACGCTGAAGCAGGCTGGATTCGTTAATCTGACAACGGTCGAAGCCAGCAGTGGCGTCGAAGGTCTCGCCATGGTCGCTGATCATAAGCCCCACGCCATTCTCTCCGACTGGAACATGCCGGAAATGAAGGGCATTGACTTTCTGAAGAAACTCAGGGAGAACGGAAACGACATTCTGTTTGGTTTCGTCACATCAGAATCCAGTCCGGAAGTAAAGAAGGAAGCCCTGAACGCGGGTGCCGCATTCTTTATCGTCAAACCGTTTACTCCAAATTCCTTCGAGGCGGCTCTGACTCCCGTCCTTGCTCATTGATGTCCATCGTGTCCACCAGTTTTCATGAGGTGAAGCATGTGCCGCAATCCACTGCCGAAGTTAAATACTGTTGAAAAGATGATGCATTGCTTGCTGGGCGACAAGGTTGAAGCCAGAGTCTCAGAGGCTGGCCCTGATCTGACAAAACCGCATGTGGTCGCCAGTTATGTCGATGACACGAACTCCGTTCAGAGAGTGCTGATTTGCGACCTGGCTCTGGCGAATTCGATGGGTGCTGCAATGTCATTGATTCCGGCCGTGGTCGCAAACGATGCAACCAAAGCTGGAATCGTGGCGGAGAACATTGCGTCCAATCTGGGCGAAGTGCTGAACATCTGTGTGAACCTGTTCACAGAAGACGCGACGGATCGC
>JAYTAK010000723.1:0-3573 GCA_043737515.1 Candidatus Kuenenia sp.
TTTCTACTCAACACACTCCTGCCTTCCCGGATGCACCCTACATGGAATACAAACCAGCTGTTTACAACATCGGACGTGACGTCGTGACGAGCCTTGAACAGGGCCACGTGACTGAAGTCCCCGCCTCGATAGTTTATTGCGAACTGAATGAATATGGAATCGTGCTTTGGTGGATGAATGCTGAATGACAAAGGCTCATCACAGCGGAGTGTTTAGACTGGAGAGATGGGTAACGACGGAGCGTGACGGCTACTTTGGGTTGCGGGCGAAGCCCGCGCTGGGCTTTTTGTGCTGTGTCGGGGCTGGAAAAAATGTCCCGATTGCTCGCGAAGTCGAATGAATTCCAGATGCTGCAATCCCAGTGAATAAGCGGGCCATTGAAAAAAAATCCCCGGTGAAGTGTCACCGGGGGCTCGTGAACGGAACTTCTGCGGATCGGCGATTGCTATTCGTCGTCGGATGGATTGGCATACAGAGAACTGACTGCTCCATTGGACGCCGGTGGCTTGCGGCCCGGCTTTGCGAACAGTGCGGACACACCGCTGACAGACGACGGACGTCGCGGCTCATCGCTGATCTGCGAACTGAGGGCACCATTCGTCAGAAAACCGGGAAACTTATTGCCGGTCGTAAACGTAAGGTTCTTGCGAGAGTATCCCACGAATTCAAGGAAACTGGACAGGCTGATCACATGCACGCCATGATTCAGAGCCGCGTTCTTCATCTTGGACGCATTTTGCTGCATCTTTTGATACAGAGCCTGCTTGACACTATCCTGAGTCTGATTGGTTTCTCCCAAGTCCCCGATGATGAGGAATCGCGTCTTCTCGGTAATGAGCGTCCCGATCGGATCAGCATCTGTCAATTCGGTCTTGTCCTGATCGACCAGTTTTGCTTCATCGCTGATTTGAATCACAATCCTGGCATTTGCTCCACTCACCAGGCGGATAAACTCGTCCCGGTCACCGCCAGGGTTGCCGTCAAAGTCGAGCAGACCGGCCACAGCAATTTCCAGTTTCTGACCGGAGGCAAAAATGGGAGAGTAAATCGGATCTTCTTTCGCCAGAGGATTGCCATCGAGCTGTTCCAGGATTCGCACGACCGCATTGTGCTCTCCCGTGATCTTGATCACTTCGATTTTCCCTTTGATGTCTTCATTGCTGCGACGACCGACCCCACTGTTGTTTTTCTTGTACACTGAGAAAGTCGTACCAACGCGAAGTTCGTCAAGGCTGCCAAGGTCAATCGAGCCTGTGAGTGAACTCTGATCCACGAACACCAGCCGGCCATCTTCTCGTTCGAAACTCATATCTTCCAGCTCTCGAGCCCGCTGATTGAGCACGATCAGAGCGTTACGTTTTTCGACGATATCGTTTTCCAGTTCTTCGATCTGCCGCGACGACTGTGTCTGCAATGTTGTGAACTTATCCTGCTCTTCAGTTAAGGCGATTTTGAGTTCGTCAATCTGTTTTTGAGCAGCGTTCAACTGTTCGCCGTGCAGCGTTTCATTTTTTCTGATCTCTTCTTCTTTTTCAGCGACCTGCGCCTGCAGCGACTTCATGGTGTTTTCGTGCTTCGCGTTGGCAGCGGTGAGTTCGTCGGCCTTGGTTTGAAGCTGGATGCTGCGTTCCGTTGCCGCAGCAATGTTGACGTCACGAGCGGTGCCGACTGTGATGATTGCCTGTTCAAGAGGTTGAGCACTTGCAGAACCATCGGCCGCCTGATCCGTAATCAAAGCGCGAACTCCGGTGATCACTTCATCAGTCGGACTCTCCGGATTCCCGTGCCCAATGACCTGTTTCAACGCATTCAACTGGGTAATCTGATCCTGGATCGTCCCTTTGGAATTTCGCTCCGATTCCTGCGCCACAGCCAACTGCCGCTGCACGTCAGCACTGTGAGCCCACGTCATATACCACGCGACGCCAAGTCCAATGGTGAGGAGGACGAAGATGGAGAGAGAAATGACAAGGCCGTTACTGTCTTTGGAAGCCATTGAATTGCCCCTGAGCCAGCGCGAGGCCAGCGTGTTGGAAAGCACAAAACACAAACACTTCAGAATTTCACTGATCCGCTCTCACGTCGATCAGTCCGAGCACAACACCGTCATTCCATCGTCAACCTGTTCCGCTGGCGACACTCCACTCACTGAAGTTCAGGCAATTTCTGCCGGAGTTCAGCGATACAATTCGGATTGTCCGAACATTCTACGCAAACGGACGTTCAAAACAGGCAGGTGACGGAGGCCAATCCGGTTCTCCGGACAAAGACAACAGGACGATACACATGTCCTGACGTTGAAGATAACTGGCTGGCTGGAAGTGTCAAGATGTTATTGAATCATCCGTCGTCAGCTTGACCAGAAAGCCTTCCAACTGGAACACAGAAGCCTGATGCCCCTTGAATCTGGCGATGTTGCCGATTGGAATCATCCGAGATTCGTCGGAAGCCGACACGGGGGTTGCGTTCGGTTGTGGAATTGTCACAATTCCTCCAGAATCACCCACTTCGGCGTTTTTGTCCCGCACTGAGTTGAATGCATTGAATCTTGCATCAATTCTTCAAGTTGGGCGATTCGCGTTCGTGCATCAGATGTTGAATGTTCGATGTTGATGATTTATGTAGTCTGTTTTCATCAGTTGTTCTTGAATCGGGATGAAATCGTTGAGAGCCCTGATTAGCGACATTCACGGTAACCTTGAAGCGTTGACCGCAGTTCTTGCCGACATCCGCAAGAAAGGTGTGACCGAGATCTACTGCCTGGGTGATATTGTGGGCTACGGTCCCAATCCCGCCGAGTGCATTGACCTGGTCATGGATCTGGATATGTGTCTGCTGGGCAACCACGACCAAGCGGCGCTGTTCGATCCCGAGGGCTTCAATGCCGGTGCCGAACGCGCGATTTTCTGGACGCGGTCGGTGCTCGAACAAGGCGTCGGTCCAAAAGCCGAAAAACGCTGGGACTTCCTGGGCGAACTCAATCGACGTTTCCGGGACGAAGAAACACGCACGATGTACGTCCACGGCTCCGCGCGGAATCCGCTGAACGAGTATGTCTTTCCTGACGATATCTACAATCAGGTGAAGATGGAAAAAATCTTCGCGCTCATTGATCAATATTGTTTTCAGGGACACACGCACATCCCCGGAGTCTTCACCGACACGCTGGAATTTTTCCCGCCGGAAGAGATCGACTTCAAGTACAAGTTGGCAAAGCAAAAGGTGATGATCAACGTTGGATCGGTTGGTCAGCCTCGCAATAATGACCCCCGGTCTTCTTATGTCACTGTCGATGGTGACCTTGTAGAATTTCATCGTGTGGCGTATGACATCGATGAAACTGTCAGCAAGATTTACGGCGTTCCGGAACTTGACAACTTCCTCGGCGACCGACTTCGCGAAGGCCGGTAGTTGCCAGCCCCACCATGATTGCCGCACAACGATCGACGAGGGGCAACTCGACTCAATGAGTCAAGCGCAGGAACTCCTGGTGCTCTGTCAATCGTGTATTGATGTGTGGCACTGGCTCTGCCAGTGCTGTCTGCAGATGGGGGAGCACTGGCAAAACCAATG
>JAYTAK010000724.1:0-18667 GCA_043737515.1 Candidatus Kuenenia sp.
AAAACCAGTGACCTGAAAGTCGCCATTGCACGAGTGATCGAAACGCCAGGCTGGGTGAGTGCCGATTTTCACAGCCACAGTTCACCCTCGGGTGACAACACCGGCAGTCAGCGAGGCCGCGTGTTGAATCTTGCGGCCGAAAATGTCGAATTCGCGCCGTGTACAGAACACAATCGTGTCAGTACGTATATCGATCACATCAAGGCGTTGAGGCTGGCATCATTCGTGGCAACTGTTTCCGGCATGGAACTCACCGGAACGCCCTTGCCTTTGAATCATCAGAATGTGTTTCCACTGACCTATCAGCCACGGACTCAGGACGGCGGTGCTCCCGTGACAGATTTCAGCCCCGAGACCCAGATGGAACGCATCGCCGCCTGGGACAGCAACAGCGTGAAGCTCATTCAGCAGAATCATCCGGACATCGGCTGGCTGTTTTATGATCGGGACGGAGATCAGAAACCGGACGAAGGGTATTCCCGATCGTTCGGCATCATGAACGTCACTGAAATCCATCCGATCGATCCGCTGCTGAATCCAACGCGATACCAAATCTATGGAGGCAAGGAGACGGGAAACCAGACGGCTCTGAACTGGCTGCAGTTACTGAATCAGGGGTTTCGCATCTATGGCGTTGTGAATACCGATGCTCACTACAACTATCACGGATCCGGCGGACTGCGAATCTGGGTGAAGTCCGGCACAGATGATCCGGCACAGATCAGTTTGGACGAGATGCGAGACAACGCGCGGAGTGGTCAAATCATCATGTCGAACGGACCGTATTTGGAAGCCACATTTCGGGAAACGGGCAGCACTGGCGATTCGGTTATCGCCGGTCAGGATCTTGCAGCAAAATCAAAGAAAGTCACCGCATCGATCAAGGTGCAATGTCCGAACTGGTTCGACATCGACACGGTCATCGTACTCGTGAACGGACGCAGACGCGACTCCCTGACGTTCAGCCGTGACACGCATCCGGATATGTTCGGCAAGGATGCAGTGAAGTTTGCTCACGACGTCGATCTTGAACTCACGGAGGACGCCCATCTGATTGTCCTCACCGGTCATCGAACTCAGTTGATCGGCGACGTCATGGGTCCGATGTGGGGCACTCAGCATCCCGCAGCCCTCAATAACCCTGTCTTCGTTGATATCGACGGAGACGGTTTCAAAGCCAACAAAGACACGCTGGATATTCCACTCCCGGTAAAGTTTGTGGCAGGAGTCAGTCGGTGATGCTACTTGCGTCGTGAACCAGACGACGTATCGCCTTCAATCTGAGTTATGCCCAGAGTGGCGTCTGCTGAATCGAGCTGAAACTGGAATTCACCAAGGAAAGTCATTCCCAGCAACGGTGTGGCACTGACCGCCTCTGGTCCCAGCACCGCACATTCGACATCCTTCAATTCGAACGTACCCACGCGAACAGTCGCAATTTTCTTGAGGACTCCGGTAATCGTGCTGCCGTCCGCGATTTCCAGCAGGATTCGCTTGTCGCCGGGTTCCGGTTTCAGACCGATCGAGATTGCCAGTTCGTACGGCAGACTGATCAGACTCGCGCCGGAATCGACAATCATTTCCGTCGTGTGTTTGCCGTTAATGACAACCGATACATAAAACGTGTTTCCGTCCCGACGCAGCGGAATCTTTTCTTTGTGAACGGCCTTTTCAAGATCGTCCAGCTTTTTCAGATTACCCGTAAACGACGTTGACGATTCAAACTTCAAATCCTTGCCGCTTTCGGCGATCAGCGTTTTCAGCTTCTCCTGGATCTCAGGAGAATCCTTCGCTGTTTCATATCCTGCCGAAAGCTGGTCGGCCAATTTGCGCATTTCGATAATGTTCTGCACGTAGGCTTCTCGCGCTTCGTTCAACTGCGTTCGTGCCAGGTTCTCTTTCTCCTTCAGGGCCTCGAGCGACTTCTTAGCCAGCGACATCTGGCCTTCCACCGCATCGAGCGCGCCAACAAGGCGATTGTTGGTTGCAATGTCCTGAACGTTGGCCAGTTGTGCGTTCAAAGCCACAAGTTGCTGTTCGGCCTGCACCATGCCGATCTCCAGCCGGTTGATTTCCTGCTGAATCTGGCGAAGTGGTAAAGCTGCCTGTTTGACTTTTCGCTTGAGCGTGGCCGCTTCCGAGATACTTCGGGAAAAATCACGTTCGCCTGTGAAGACGACATTACTGCCTGTCACCCGTAACTCCAGTTCGGGAGCCTGTTCTGTCAATGCCGCTGGTGTGTCCGGTGTGTCTTTTTTCTCTTCCGGTTCATCCGCGAGAACCCAACAAGGGCAAAAGATCAGTGTGGTGAGGGCTAACAAATTTCGCATCGCAGATTGTCCAATCAGGTTCGGAACCTCAGATGCCAACTAAACATGATGACATCCTCTGGGCGGCACATTTTGACCAATCTGCCTTGCGAACGCCACCGCAACCTGTCAACTTTTGTCGCAAGATGACAACTGCTTGGACATCCCGTCCATGTGATTTGATGCGTGCCCTTTGACCTCATTCCAAACTTCGATTGCTGCGCTGATGGCCAAATCCGTTTACATCGAGACGACAATTCCGAGTTATCTGACTGCCTGGCGAAGCTTTGAACTCTCGATGGCCGCCAAACAACAGATTACGCGGCAATGGTGGGACGAACAGCGTCAAAAATTCGACTTGTTCATCTCGGATGCTGTTCTGCTCGAAGCTTCCGGCGGCGATCCTGAGGCTGCGAAACGGCGACTTGAAGCCTTGGATGGGATTCCGGTGCTCAACCCGCTGGCGGCAGCCGATGAAATCGTTCTTGCCCTGATTGATCGTCTCTCACTCCCGGATCGTGCGTTGACCGATGCGGCCCATATTGCCATTTGCATTGTTCACGAAATCGATTATCTGCTCACCTGGAACTGCACACACATTGCGAATGCAATGTTCCAGCCTATAATTCGCAGTGTCTGCGACGATTTTGATTTCCGGACGCCTGTGATCTGCACGCCCGATCAACTCATGGGGGACGACAATGGCTCTTGATGCAGTGCTTACGGAAGTCCGCCGTATTCGTGAAGGATACGCTCAACAATTCAACGGCGACGTTGGCGCGATGATGGCTGACTTACGCCGACGACATGCCGAATCAGACCGGAAGTCAGTTTCGCGAGAACCACAACATCGCCAAAAGACACCTGTCGCTTCAAATGAACACGCCGAATGACAGGTAGGGCCAGCGTGACACGGCTGCCCGGTATACTATGATTGGTTATGGATCAAATTGATGCCACTTTGTTTCTTGGCGCGGGCTTCGCACGCAACCGAATCTCTTTTGCCGCATCAATGGCTTCGCCGCCGTGTCTGGTGCGGGCCGACCGAGCGGCTCACCTATCCAGGCACACCATGTCTGTGATTCGGTGTGCCTGCGCGTGGCTTGTCACACCCTGCAGTTTGTCCATGCAAGGCTGCGATTCCTGTAGCTTGGACATTCATGTCCGAGATATTGACTAAACATGGTCGCATTATCGAGCGGCTGTCAAAGTCAAATAACCATTGTGTTGCTCTATAGACAGGATTGCGTGATAATCGAGATCTTCAATCGAGATACTGGTTTGTCAGGACCTTTATGATGGACGCTCATTCCCCAAGACATGCAACATCGGCGATACTGAGTAAACGAGCCATATTCCATGGAAGTTTCACCGTCACGGCATTGTTTGGCTTGATCGCCGCCGCACAGACGAATCCTCCGACGCAGGGGCAAGCAGCACCAGCCTGCCTGGTCGATGATCGGTTTTTCGAAGACGAAGTCTGGGCTAAGGTCGGCGAAAGAACATGCCTCCGATGCCACAACAAAGACGGCGATGCGGCTGACAGCGAATTCGTCCTGGCGCAGCTTGGTGACCGCGACGACGAAGTTGCCGCGCTGGCTGGAAATCGGGAGGCATTTCAGGCAATGGCAAGAATCACGGCAGCCGATCAGTCACAGTTGCTGCAAAAGGTTCTCGGCGAACTTGAACATGGCGGCGGACAGGTGCTGAAGCCGGACTCAACCGGCTATAAAATCCTGGATCGCTTCGTACGTCGGACGTTGCCGCGCACTGGCGAGCCTGTTCCGGACGTCGCGACCAGTGACTACAACGCGCCGCCGTTCTTTGACGGCGTCACGATGATCACGCCGCCGCGGTTGTTGCGACGAGTCACGCTGTCACTCGCCGGACGACTTCCTTCGGCCGAAGAACTCGCAGCGGTGGAGCAGGGCGGGTCTGCCGCGATCGATCCGATCCTGGACAGCATCATGCAGGAAGATGCGTTTTACGAACGACTCAAGGAAGGCTTCAACGACATCTTTCTGACCGTCGGTATCGAAGACAACGCCGAAACGCTGTTGTCGTATCACCATTTCGAAAAGACTCGGCTATGGTATCAGGATTATGATTTCAGCCATCTCCCGGAAGCCGATCGTCAGCGGGCGGGCTGGAAAATGGCCGACGTCTACCGCGATGCTCTGCTGCGGGAACCGCTCGAATTGATCGAGTACATCGTTCGCAACGATCGTCCGTTTTCAGAACTCGCCACCGCTGACTATATCATGGTCAGCCCGTACACCGCGCGCGGTTACGGCATGTTTGAAGAACTGAAGAGCCAGTTCAAAAATGCCGACGACCCGTTCGAATACATTCCCGCGAAGTTACACGCCCTCACCGGCCGCGATGGAAAGACGCAGGAATCGGCCACCGGCCTGTATCCTCATGCTGGCTTCCTGAGCATGTTTCATTACCTGCGACGTTATCCGTCCACCGAAACGAACCGCAATCGCCTGCGGGCCAGAATGTTCTATCAGCATTTCCTGGGCATCGACATCATGCAACTGGCTCCGCGCTCGACCGATGCGTCGGCAGTGGCCGCAAAGTATGAGATCCCCACGATGCAGGCTCCGGATTGCGTCGTCTGTCACAAGACGATCGACCCCGTTGCCGGAATCTTTCAGGACTTCAACTTTGAAGGGGAATTGGGACCTCGAAAAGACGGCTGGTACACCGACATGTTCCTGTCAGGCTTTGAAGGCGAAGACATGCCAGCGAACGAACGCTGGCGAGCGCCGCAGTGGCTGGCAGAACGAGCCGTCAAAGACGCTCGATTTCCGATGGCGATGGTCGAGCATGTCTACTACATCCTGATGGGACGCAAGGTGCTGCAGCCGCCGGAAGACATTGATGATCCGGCCTTTGGCGGGAAACGTCGAGCGTATCTTGAACAACGAAAAATGCTTAAAGACGTCGCCGGGCGATTTGCGGCATCCGGCTTCAGTCTCAAAGCTGCCTTCAAGGCAATCGTCGCCACCAATTTCTACCGCGCGGACGGAATCGCCACGGTCGCCGAACATCCGGAGCGGCAGGCAGAACTGGACGACATCGGCATGGTGCGTTTAATCACGCCCGAACAAATGGAACGAAAGCTGAACGCAATCTTCGGCCAGCGATGGGGACGTCTCGAAGAATCCTACAAGATACTCTACGGCGGCATCGATTCGATCACCGTCACCGAACGCAACGCCGAACCCAGTGGCGCGATGGGTGCCATTCAGCGCATCATGGCGAACGATGTTGCCTGCCTGAACGTGGGCCGGGATTTCCACCGTCCTGCCACCGAACGGATTCTGTTTGCCGGAATCGAGGCGTCAGTCGTGCCGGGTGATGACGAATCAAACCGAAAAATCCGCGAGACGATCGTCAGTCTTCGCGCGAAACTTCTTGGCCATCAACAACCGCTCGATCACCCCGAAGTGGAACACACATTTCAGCTCTTCAGCGGCATCATTGCTGACGCCAAAGCTCAGCCGCACTACGAGCCGCGTGAAACCTACTTCTGCGGCGGTCGCGAAGATTTCCACGTCGAAGACCCTCACTACACAGTCCGCGCGTGGCGCGGTGTTGTTTCGTATCTGCTGCGGCAGCATGAGTTCTTGTATGAGTAAATCCTGTCTGCCGAAAAGGAATGTGTTTGGTAGGTCCCGCTTGCCGAGCGGGACTTCGCGGCATGCCGCGACCTGCGACCAGACAAGACGGCTTTAATAACAACTCGACGACGTTGAGCGGACGTCCGCCCTGACAAGGTTCGCCTTACGGCGAAAGTCCATTCCGGCAGAATGGACCGACAGTAGGTCCCGCCTGCGGGGCTGGACTTCGCGGCTTGCCGCGACCTGCGACCAGACAAAAAGGCTTTAATAACAACTCGACGACGTTGAGCGGACGTCCGCCTTTACAAGGTTCGCCTTACGGCGAAAGTCCATTCCGGCAGAATGGACCGACAGGTTCGAGCTTCGCTCGAAAGTCCATTCCGGCAGAATGGACCTACAGAAGATTTCATTTTGGATAAACGGGAAGACCTATGTCACGTCGAACATTTCTCAAACAGTGCAGTCTCGCCGGACTTGGATTTGCCACGCCAATCGGCTGGCATTCGATATTGGATGCCGCTGAGCAATCGTCGGATTCGCCCGGCTACCCAGGGCCATATTACGTCGTCTTCAATGCCTCCGGCGGCTGGGACACGACGTACCTCATGGACCCAAAGGGCGTGGATGGCATCAACCGACTTTATCAGGCCGGCGATATCCTGACGGTCGGCAATCATCGCATTGCTCCCGTCGCGAAGCACATCGAACTGGGCATGAGCAACGAAGACTTCTTCGCGAAGTACGGGCCGGAACTGCGAGTTCTCAACGGACTCGATCTGTCGGTCAATAACCACACTCCCTGTGCCAGATATATGGCGACCGGAAAACTTGACAGCCTTGCGTACCCGACATTTCCGGCTCTTGTCGCAGCGTGCCACGGAGCTGAAGCGCCGCTCGCGTTTCTGACGTTTGGTAACTATTCGGCGACGGGCAATCTTGTTCCCATGTCGCGTGTCCCGTATCTGCAGTCTCTAAAACTGCTGGCACGAGCCGATTCTGTCGAAGGCAGTGATCATCCTTATCAAGATGCGTTCGTTTCGGATCGCATCGAACGCACGCTGGAGCAACAGTTTGCAGCCCGCGTTTCCGCTGCCAGATTGCCGCGTGTCGAACGCAGTCAGAGCATGTTGTATGCGGCTCAGGCGAATTCGAAAGCTCTGGAGCGCGTGGTCCCATTTATCCCGAAAGAACAATCGAAAGAAAGACTTGCGCAGCAGAATGATATTGCATTGGCCGCGTTCAAAGCCGGTGTCTGTATCTCGGCAAACCTGTCGATTGGTCAGTTCGACAGTCACAACAACAACGATGTCGATCAGATGAAATTGATTCCCGAGTTTCTCGCAGGGATCGATGATCTGTTGCGAAAGGCGGAGGATCTTCAGATTCGCGACAAACTGGTCGTGATCATTCAAAGCGAAATGGGCCGCACGCCGAATTACAACAACGGCAATGGCAAAGACCACTGGTCCATTGGCTCCATCATGTTCCTCGGGCCTGGAATTTCCGGCAACCGCGTGATCGGTGCCACGGACGAAAAGCAGCAGCTCATGCCCGTCAATCCCGGCTCGCTCGCGATCGACAATGACAAAGGAATCCGCGTCCGTCCTGAACACATTCATCTGGCTCTGCGCGAATTCGCCGGTGTTCAGGATCACGCATTCAGTAAACGGTTTCCGCTTGAAGTCGCTGTGAATGAAAAACTACAGAACTTCTGGGCGTGAAACATGAAATTCCACATGACCAATGCCGCCCCGGACAATCCTTACGCCGCACCGTCCGCACCGGCATTGACGGAACACAGTGATCGTCATCGCCAACAGGTCGCCACGGTTGGGACGATGTACGCTGGTTATTCCACTTCCATGATTCTGCGGATGATTCCGACCGTCGCTGGCAGTTCGATCGTCGCGGATTCCGCATTGGGAATTGATCTGACGTCATGGAGTGTGATCGTGGCCTCAGGGACAGTGGGAGGCATGACAGGCAAGTTCCTGTTTGGCTGGTCGGCAGATAAATTCGGTGGCAAAAGAACATTCACCGTTGGGCTGCTGATTGCATCGCTCTTTGTGAGTCTGTTTGCAATGTCGTCGTCGAAACTGATGTTTCAGATCAGCTTCTTTCTGACATACATGGCTCAGGCCGCTGGCTGGCCGTCAATGACGAAGATCATCGTCAACTGGATTCCGCCAAAGAAATACGGTCGCGTCTGGGGAATCCTGTCCACGAGTTCGCGAGTTGGCACTCTGACGGCAACGTTTGCCCTGGGATCGCTCCTGGCATTCATGTCGTGGAGAGGTATGCTGCTGATTGCGTCCGCGATCGGATTTGCAATCACGGCCTTCTATGCCTTTGCGATGAAAGAACGCCCCGCCATTCCGGTGACCGAAATCGAACCTTCATCCCATGCCGATTCAGCCGCGACAATTCCTGCCACGTCGGCTCATCGATTTGACGGACTCTCGTTGCTGCAGGCGATTCCAAAGTTCTTTTGCAGCCTTCGATTCTGGCTCATTTGCGGTAGCCTGATGGGCCTGACAATCCTATGGGACTTCCTGTCATTTCTGCCGCTGTACCTGAAAGACACACAAGGCCTGAGCGCCGCACGTGCATCCATGGCGGCATCCGCGTTTCCGCTGGGAAGTCTGATCTCCGTATTGATCGGTGGTTTTGTGTTCGACCGCCTGGACCGACGGATCATGGCGTGGGTGATGGGAGGATTGCTGTTGACCGCAACCGGCTGCATCATTGCATTTTCGATCATGCCGCAGTGGAGCCTCAGCGAACAACAAGCCACGCTGATCTCTCTGGGCCTGCTGTTTGTTTTCGGACTATGCGTTTCGCCGTGCTATTACATTCCGGCGAGTGTTTTCTCGATCGATTTTGGCGGACCGCATTCCGGATTTCTTGTCGCAATCCTGGATGCTGTCGGCTTCGCAGCGTCGGCCGTGTTTACGGTCTACGGAGGCCACATTGCTCAGTCCTACGGCTGGGGCAGGTTTCTGACGGCTCTGATCGCCGTTTGCATCTGGTCCGTGCTGACAACATACTTTTTCATGCAACGCGAAGCCCGCAACAAACGGCAGCGGGATGCCTGAATGACGCAGATACGAAACGGATCATGGAATCTCATTCCGCGTGTCGCTATGCTTCCCGCGTCTTGTGCGAGATGCACTTCATTTCAACTCGCATTTTTTGCTGCAGGAGGATTCACTGATGCCCATCAACGTTTCATGCGAGGGTTGTGGTAAAGCCTATGCTGTGCCGGACGAACGAGCCGGACAGCGATTCAAGTGCAAAGCGTGTGGGACAGTGGTCTCCGTGCCCGCCGACGAATGGGGATTCGGCCCCGGTGATGCGGCCTTTGGCGGCAACAGTTCGGGATACGCTGATTCCGGCAATCCATACGCTGCTCCGGTCAGTGCCGGAACAAGTGGTGGTCGAATGAGCCGCGCTGAAGCGCTGTCGAAGACCAATCTCTGTGCCATCTTTCTGTATATCGTTTCCGGGATATCCATCGCTTACCATCTCGGCAGCGGAGTGTTTTCACTTGTCCAGCAGAACGGCAATGCTGGTGCGTTCGCGCAGCCTCCTCGGAATGAAGCAGAACGGATCGGCCGCATGGTTGGCGGAGCAGGTGCCATTGTCGCTTTCCTGGTGATGGACACACTTGTGATCGTCGGTGCGTATCATCTGCAAAACCTGAAGAAATTCCCGCTGGCAATGACCGGCGCCATCATCGCCTGCATTCCTTGTTGCGGCCCCTGCCTGGTGCTTGGGATCCCGTTTGGAATCTGGGCACTGGTGCTTCTGAACGATTCTCGCATCAGACCGCATTTCCAGTGAAAGCATGCTCGACCTCCGATCAACAGTGGCACATTTTGGTATGGCATTGATGCAGCCTTGAAGTAAAGATTCAGCCCCCGACGAAGATTGGCACAACGACTGGAAGATCAATGCAACCGGGATGGAAAACAACTGCATGCCGAACTTGAAGTGTCCCATCGCCACCTCAGACGCCGAATGGATCGAAAACCGCTGGCAATGGCTTACGAAAACACTCGGCGAAAAGACCGTCAAATCGGCAATTGTCGTGCTCCCAACTCCCGAATACTTCCCGGATCTTTATACCGGAACAACTGCATGCGCCGAGCGGATGCTGCACCGGCTGGCAGAGTATATGAGTATTCCGCCTGGGACGGTGGAACTACGGGTGTATTCATTGTCAGAAAACAACAGCGGAGTTCAAGGTGCAGTGCAAGCTGCCGGGCTTTACTGGAATGAGGACGGGCAGCAGAAAATCGCTGTCGATGCAACCAATCTCGCGGATCCACTCGCACTTGCGGCTACGCTGGCTCACGAGCTTGGGCATGTTCGTCTTCTGGGAGATGGACTTGTGTCGGAAGAGACTGAAGACCATGAACCGCTTACCGACCTTTTGACGGTTTGGCTCGGATTGGGTGTGATCACTGCAAATGCTGTGATTCGAGAGCACGCCTGGAGCACAGCTCTGGTCTCTTCATGGAGCACATCGCGGCGAGGTTATCTGTCATTGCAGATGTATGGATACGCTCTTGCTTGCTTTGCAGAAACTCAAGGTGATGTCCAGCCCGAATGGGCGAGGAGTCTACGGCCGGATGTTCGTCAGGCATTCAACGAGGCGGTGCGGTATCGGTCGGAAGTTCGGACTGGAGCTGCGTACGATTCAAGTGTCATGGACGACCAGGAGTCATCTGAATTTCCTGGCGAAGCACCACGAAGCCATCTGGTTTTTGGTGTTCAGGAGACGAACGAAGCAACTGACTTTGAAGAGACTGACGAGTTTTTGCCAAAGGCGTCAATGACCGCAGAAACACTGCTCAAGGAAATACGTTCGGGCCGCAGGCAATTCAATGATTTGGAACTTCAGGGGCTGCAGTTATCGGGAGCGGTTCTTGCCGGATGTAGTTTTCGCTCAACAGACCTGAGCCAATGTGACTTCACAAACGCCGATCTCTCGCGTTGTGATCTGACACACTGTGATCTGGCCGATGCCACCCTGAGATCCGCAGACCTGCAAAAGACAATCCTCCGATTTGCCTCGTTCCGACGCGCGGATCTGTCTGACGCCGACCTCCGAGAGTCAGATGTCAGAACCACTGATTTTCGGGCTTGCCTGCTGAATGGGTCGGATTTTTCACGTTGCCAATGCGACACAAAAACAAACCTGACCGGGGCTGAGACATCCGGTGCGAAACTCGACTCGTCATTCCGATTTCGAGTCCTGGGAGAAACCGGTCCGGTTGGCGAGCAGCTGATGTCTACCGGTCGATTTCTTGGAGTTGCCGCGATAGTCGCATTTTTGATCGTCGTCTTTGGCACGCTTGGATCCTCGATACTCAGGACCCAGGGAGTGACGTCTCCACTGCGTACGTTTTGGGGCGTTGGGGCTTGTCTTCTTGCCATCGTCGCTCTGGCGATCAGGAAAATTAAACGTCACTGACATGACCGAAAATCCCTACGAAATACTGGCTCCGGAATTCAAGGACGATCAGAGTCTCGCCCGGAACGCAAGAAATGCAAAACGTCGGCTTGTCGGTTCTGCCTTGTGCATTGCCGCCAGCGCGGGCATTCTGATCATTCTTGCAGCATCGCTTGCAATGCTTTATTCGTTGTTAAATGATCGAGCGCCGGGCAAAGTCATAGACTTCGTTGTGGACGGCATGAAGCAGCACGGACTTCCTCAAGAAGCGCTGACCGGCATTGCAGCGTGCTGCATGGCGATCATCTGGAGCATCGGATTCATGATCATGGGCTACGGTATACTGCGACAACGAAGATCTGTCCTCAGAGCCGGTTTTTACGCGATTCTCGCGGGCCTGTTCGTTTTTGCTGTAGGCTTGCACTTCGGAACGATCTGACAGGTGTCGCGCCGTCTCCAGGAATTGAAACATGACCACTCACTTCAACATACCGCGTCTCGCGTGCCTTGCATTGCTCGGCCTGTCCGCACCGTTGCAGGCACAGGTTCATTATCATGACAACGACAGCCCATGGGGAAGCGGGCGGACTCCGGCCCTGACGCCGAAGTCCCAGGCTGGTTCTACAACCTCGGCATCACCGGTCTGCGAGCCCAGTTGGTCGCGGATGAACCGAAGGCACTGCTGATCAAGTATGTCCTCCCCACGACACCAGCGAGTGGTCACGTCGAGATTGGCGACTTCATTGTCGGCGCTGGCGGTCAGATGTTCAAAGAAGAACACCGCAACGGATATGGCGAGAGCGTCTTTGGCGCGGACGGACCGATTTCCGAACTCGCACACGTTCTCGAAGAGTGCCAGCGCGTCGCAGGCAAGGGCAAACTCTCGCTCATACTTCGCCGCGGCAGCGAGACTCGCGAAGTCGTGCTCGATGTCGGTCAGAAGTACGGCACGTATGCCGCGACCTGGCCCGGCACCTGCGCGAAGTCGGAAATTGTGCTCGCCGAGCTGCTCCAATACCTGGTCAAACACCAGACGGAAGATGGCTCATTTGGCGATCCCGTACACAACACCTTCGCGCCGCTGGCTCTGCTGGCGAGCGGCGATCCGAAGTATCTGCCAGCCGTTGAACTCAACGTCCGCTATCATTATCGTGAGATGCGTGCCAAGGACAAACGCCACTTCGATTCGATCAACTGGAGCTACATGGGCAGAACGGATACGTCTGGTACGGCGACGAAGTCGGAGGCGGTCCGGACGGCTGGGCCGACATGGGCAGAACCGGTGCCGCTGGCATCGCCAACTTCCTGAGTCCATATGCTGATCCCGAGTACTGCAAACGAGCAATCGCACACGCCAAAGTGATCGGCCAGCATCCGCAGAGCTTCCCCGATACTCACGGCTCGCCTCCCATGGGAATGGCCATTACGGCACTCGCGGCGAATGTCGAACCGGACAGCTTCCGCAAACTCATGGACGCAAATCGCTGGTGGTTCACGATGGCCCAATGCACCGACGGCAGCTTTTATTACCAGCCCAACCGTGACAACGCCGGCTACGATTCCGACGCCCGGATGACAGCTTCGTCCGTGGTCGCGTTCATCTTCACGATCCCGAAACGCAACCTCGTGATCACCGGCAAGCAAGGACCATCGTCGAGTCCAAGATCCAGTCGAGACCCGGATCCCCGCTGCTCAGCAAACGTAGGGACCGTGGTCTTACTGAGAAGATTTCCACAGAGCGACAGATGTCCGCCGACGGAGCGGCAGCCCTACGTAGGCGAGCCGCTCCGTCGGCTCGCACCAGACTCGACGGCGAAGCCATTCATGCGGCAAAAAAGATTCGGTTGCGGGCGAAGCCCAAGCCAAGGTAGCCGGATTCGTCAGAATTCGGACCGCAGGAGCCTGCCGAAACCGCCCAGTGCTCTCGCGACGCCACCGTCGAGGCGGCGACTTGGGGACACCGGAACTGCGTTTGCTACGGCAGTCTACTGCTGAGCCGCGAGTCATCCGAACAGTCTGCAGACGAAAAATAAGGTTTTTTCACCAAAACACATTGACACGCGATAGACTCATCGTACGATAATCGTATCGTGCGACATTATTATTGTGTTCTCTGGGTTTTGATGGATGCAGGCTATGGCTCTTCAAATTTCTCCCATAGGCGTCGTTGGACGCGATCGATTGATACAACGGATTTGGCACCAATTGAAGGAAAAATCCGTACGTTTTCTTGCCGAGCGACGGGTCGGGAAGACAAGCATACTCCAAAAGATGGCCGCACAGCCGCCTGCAGGATTTCATCCCATCTTTCTTGATCTCGAAAAGGTCCATTCGGCAGATCGCTTCGTCGAAGTCCTCCTGGGCGAGCTGAAATCGCTGATGTCGACAAAGGACAAAGCCGCCAAAGGATTCGGGGAATTCCTGACGATGTTTGGCGGAACCGAAGTCGGCGGAGTGGTGAAGATCCCGGAGCTTGGCAAACGAGACTGGCAAAAGGCGGTTGAAAAGACGTTTCATGCGATCTGTGCAAACAACCCAGAGACACTCATCGTGCTGATGTTTGATGAGCTGCCTTACATGCTTCAGTCCATCGCGATCCAAGACACAAAAGCGGGAGCCACTGACAATTTCGCATTGGCCATTCTGGATACGTTGCGAGCGGCGCGGCAGGAAAACACGAACATGCGGATGATCTTCTGCGGTTCTGTCGGATTGCATCATGTGCTTGCCACACTTCGCGGTGTCGTCCACGCAAGCCAGCCTGTGAATGACATGCCCGCCGTGGAAATCCACCCACTTCAACTGCAGGACGCCGTTCAGCTTACGAAGGATTTGATGAGCAAGGAGCAAGTCGATGTTCCGCCGGAACAACTGGACGTCATTGCGAATCGAATCGCGCAGCAGACAGATTGTGTGCCATTCTACATTGAACGCATCGTGAGCCGTCTGGCAGAGCAGGACGAAACGATTGTCGAGGCGTCCGTGGACACGATGATCAATCGTCAGTTGGTTGACGACCGAAACGATTGGGAGATGAACCATTTTCGCGAACGCCTCGATATCTACTACAAAGGCAGCGTCGTCGATGTGAATGGCAGAAATCTCCAGCGGTATCTGGTCTCACGTCGGATTCTGGATCACATTGCCTGTGAAGATCAGCCTCAATCGATTGACAATGTGTGGGCTGCCGTTAAGTCAAAGGTGGCTCTGGATGATCGCGATGCTGTGATTGAGTTGTTGCGCCTCCTGGCACAGGATCATTACCTGATCGCTGATGACGCGAAACGCTATACGTTTCGATTTCCCTTGATACGACGCTGGTGGCTCACCGCGCACGGCCTGGCGCAGGGAGGTCGATAACATGAAACGCCAGCCGATTTCGGTGTTCACGCCGAGCAATACCGCTCCTGAAGTTCTGGAACGCATTTTTGTGCAGCGTCATCGATTGCTCGAAAAAATCGTTGATCGCTTAAAACGCAGCATGCTCACGGGAGACAAGCACCATGTGCTGTTGATCGGTCCGCGGGGAAGCGGCAAGACCATCATGGTGACTTTGGCGCGGCATCGGCTGACTCAACAGGCGGAACTGCAGGACGCCATGCGCGTCGCGTGGCTGGGTGAAGACGACACAATTACCGGACTGATCGATTTGGCGTTAGGCATCGCCGATCGCCTTGCCGGAGCGTACCCCACGGAATTTGATATCGATTATCGAACACTCTATCGCGGGCTGCCGCCGGACGATGCCGCTGAAGCCATTCTGGGGGAAATCCATCAACGACTGCAGCATCGATTTCTGTTGCTGATCGTGGAAAACCTTGACGCTGCATTCAAAGGCTTGGGAGACCAGGGACAGAAACGCTGGCGAGCCTTTCTGCAGGAAAAAGGACGTGTGGCAACGCTGGCGACCTCACAACAACTCTTCGACGCGGTTTCCGATCGCGATTTTCCTTTCTGGGGGTTTTTCGATATTCACCACCTCGCCCCTCTCTCGTTCGAAGATGCCCGGACGCTGATTCGCAATATCTCCGTCGAGAATGACAACCGGGAACTGGTTCAGTTTCTGGACACGGCTGATGGGCGATATCGCATTCGATCCCTCCATCATCTCGCGGGCGGAAATCATCGGATGTATGTGCTGCTGAGCGAATTCCTGACCAAGGAGTCACTGGACGATCTGGTCGAAGCATTCGAGACGCTGGCCGATGAGTTGACACCGTATTTTCAGGAACGCATGCGATCGCTGCCCGCGCAACAGGCCAAAATCGTCCAGTGTCTGGCCGCAGCTACAGGAGCGACGACCGTCAAAGAAATCGCGGCGCTGACGTTCATTGATGAGCGAAGTTGCTCGAAGCAACTGGGTGAGTTGCGAAACAAGCGTTACGTTCAATCGGAGAAACGCGGGAAGGAAAGTTATTACGAACTTTCCGAACCAATCATGCGCCTCTGCCTGGAAGTGAAGAACCAGCGAGGCAAGCCACTCCAGCTCATTGCTAGGTTTCTCAAAGTGTGGTTTACCCCTGATGCCTTGCAGAGACAGCTCAAGTCGAGCTCAGGCATCGGAAGCCGCGCTGATGCTTATCGCGCATCTGCCCTTGACCTGGATAACCAGTTCCAGACCCCTGTTCGGGAGCAGCTAAACCGTGAGTATGAGAAGCATCTCAACGAGAGAAATTACGATGCCGCATTACAAGTGGCTGAAGAATTCCAATGCGTTGACAAACTGCTCGGCCTGTGGCGAACGGCGAGGGTAAAGCGCGAGCGTGGTGACTTCGCGGGCACGCTTGCGGACTACACGTCAGTCATCGAAATGCAAGATTTGACGATCGACCAGAGAGCGATGGCCTTCGTCAATCGCGGTGTGACGTATGGCAAACTCGGCGAGATGGAGAAGTCGCTTGCGGACTACACATCCGTGATTGCAATGCCAGATGCGCCGATCGACCAGAAAGCAAAGGCCTTGTTCAAACGCGGTGTGACGTATAGCAAGCTCTGCGAGACGGAGAAAGAGCTTGCGGACTACACGTCAGTGATTGAAATGCCAAACTCGCCGATCGACCAGAAAGCAAACGCCTTGTTGAATCGCGGCGTGACGTATAACGAGCTCGGCGAGACTGACAAAGCGATTGCGGACTACAAGTCAGTATTTGAAATGGCCCATTCGCCGGTCGATCTGAAAGCAAAGGCTTTGTTCAATCGTGGTGTGACTTACAGCCAGCTCGGCGACACAGAGAAAGAGCTTGCGGACTACACGTCAGTGATTGAAATACCAGACTCGCCGATCGACGAAAAATTACAGGCATTGGTCAATCGCGGTCTGACGTATAGCCAACTCGGCGAGAGAGACAAAGCGATTGCAGACTACACGACATTGATTGAAATACCGCATGCGCCGATCGACCAGAAAACCACAGCATTGGTCAATCGCGGTCTGATGTATAGCCAACTCGGCGAGACGGAGAAGGCGATTACGGACGCCACATCAGTAATTCAAATGTCGGACGTTGCGGTCGGGCAGAAAGTAGTGGCGTTGTTAAATCGCGGTCTGGCGTACAGTCAAGTCAGTGAGAAGGAGAAGGAGCTTGGGGACTACACGTCAGTGATTGAAATGCCAGATGCGCCGGTCGAACAGAAAGCGAAGGCGTTGGTCAATCGCGGTTTGGCGTATGGGCAGCTAGGCGAAAAGGAGAAAGAACTTGCGGACTATACGGCCGTGATTGAAATGCCAGATGCGCCGAGCGACCAGAAAGCAAGGGCATCAATTAACTGCGGCGTGATGCAATGGCAGTCTGAGCAGATGCGGGAAGCTTTGGAATCGTTCCAATCAGCAGTCCGTATTGCGCCAGAAGGCTCGGAAAGTCTGCGTGACGCAATGTTCGCGATGCCGGAGCCGCTTATCGAAGTTGGCTTGCTTGAGGATGTGTCAGCAGCATTGCGTCGTGCGTTTGAAAAGAATGAGCGAAAGATTGACGGCTACGGTGGAACTCCCAACGATCTGTTCTGGATGGTGCTGCGTCGGGGAAGCCGTGATTGGGACAGATATGTCGCCACGTTAATGCCGTTGTACATCGAATTTGGTGTTGCCGACAAATTGGCACGCGGGCTGACGCAATTAATCGAGCGTCTGGACGAAGGCGATTTTAGCCCGGGGCAGCTTGATGAATGGAATGCTGTCTGGCAAAAACACGGCGCGGCTGTCGAAGAGCTGAAAATTGCATTGATGTGTCTTTCAGCGGCAACAGACGCGATCAAAACAAAATCCGATCGCCCGCTCTTCCGGTTACCGCAAGAGGTCCGTTCACTCGTTCGCTCACTTCTCACGCACTCACTCGGGCCGGTTGCGATATTGTAGCCATTGAAACACGCTGTATTCAGATTGGGATCGACGCTCGCTACTCTGTTTCCCGGGTGATGCAACAACCGGAAATAACTCTCGTTCCGGGGCTCCAGCCCTGGAACGCGCTGCACAGGAGGCTCCAGCCTCCGCTGTTTTTCTCCACATCACTTGAAAAGAGCTCGGCGGCGCGGCTTAAATATCCAGCTTGCGGCTTTTACTGATACGACAAGCAGGAGGCTGGAGCCTCCGGGCAGTGCGTTCCGAGGCTGGAGCCTCGGAACGAGTTGGGAACGAGTGGGGAACGACATGGCGAGAACGAGGTATCGATTCAGCAAGGACCAGCGGCCGCACTTCATGACGAATACGATCGCGGCCTAGCTACCGGTGTTTGCTTATCCCGACTATGTAAACATCGTCCTGGACAGTTGGCGATTTCTTCAGCGAGAACGAGACATCGTAATCCTGTCGTGGGTGGTGCTGGAGAATCATCTGCACTGGATTGCAACCGGGCCCGATCTGTCAAAGCGAGTCGGCGAATTCAAGTCGTTCACTGCCAAACAGATCATTCACAAAATGGAAGCCAACGGGGCAAAGACGCTTCTCCAGGAGCTGGAATACTACAAGCTGCGTCACAAGGTGGATCAGACACATCAGGTTTGGCAGGAAGGCAGTCACCCAAAGGTAATTGAAACGGACGACGTCATGTGGCAGAAGATCGAATACTGTCACAACAATCCGCTGCGCCGAGGCTACGTTGATCAACCGGAACACTGGCGGTACAGCAGTGCTCGAAATTACCTTGGCCAGCCAGGCCTGATCGAAGTGTGTACCGACTGGCGCTGAGTCTCATGCCCTCGTTCCGAGGCTCCTGCCTCGGAACGCACTGCACACGAGGCTCCTGCCTCGTGAGTCACGTTGAACTGGCTGGAGCAAA
>JAYTAK010000725.1:0-8137 GCA_043737515.1 Candidatus Kuenenia sp.
TTCGTGGTCGTAGCCCAGTTGATGCAACACGGTCGCATGGAAGTCACGAATGTGGACCGGGTCGCGGACGATGTTGTAGCTGAAGTCGTCGGTCTCGCCATAGATCGTTCCGCCCTTGAAGCCACCGCCCGCCATCCACATCGTGAAGCAGCGCGGATGATGGTCGCGGCCGTAGTTTTGCTTCGACAGTCCGCCCTGCGAATAAATCGTGCGGCCAAATTCACCGCCCCAGATGATCAGCGTCTCATCCAGCATGCCGCGTTGTTTCAAGTCTGTGATCAGACCGTATGTTGCCTGGTCCAGGTCGCGGCACTGGTCCGGCAGACGACCGGCAACGTTGGCGTGGGAATCCCAGTTGTTGTGGTAAATCTGCACGAACCGTACGCCGCGTTCCACCATGCGGCGCGCCAGCAGAATCGTGTTGGCCAGGGTTCCTGGTTTCTTCGCTTCGTCGCCGTAGAGTTCATATGTCGAAGCAGGCTCCGACGCCAAATCCGTGAGTTCCGGAACACTGGACTGCATGCGATACGCCAGCTCATACTGTGCGATTCGAGTCTGGATTTCCGGGTCGCCGACCTGATCGAAGTTAAGCTGATTCAGCCGATTCAATCCGTCGAGCGTTGTCCGCCGCACGTTGCTCGGCACACCACTGGGATTGTTGATAAACAGAATCGGATCGCCCGACGACCGAAACGACGTAGCGGCAAATTCGCCGGGCAGATAGCCGGAAGACCAAAGTCGCGCCGAGATTGCCTGGACCTGTTCCTGATTCGTCGGCCGCGCCACCATCACCACAAACGACGGCAGGTTTTCGTTGAGCGATCCCAGGCCGTACGACGTCCAGCTTCCCAGACACGGTCGCCCGGTGACTTGATTGCCGGTCTGCATCAGACAGATGGCGGGTTCGTGGTTGATGGCTTCCGTGTACATGCTGCGGACGAAACACATTTCATCGACGACTTTTTTCGTCCACGGCAGCAGTTCCGTGACCCACATCCCGCATTGCCCGACTTTCACGAACTGAAACTTCGAAGGTGCAATCGGGAACCGCGCCTGTCCGGACGTCATCGTCGTCAGACGCTGCCCGTTACGAATGGATTCCGGCAGATCCTTGTCGTACCAGTCGTTCATCTGTGGTTTATAATCGTATAAATCCAACTGCGAAGGTCCGCCGACCATGTGCAGGTAGATCACCTGTTTGACTTTACCCGGAAAATGCGTCGGCACCGCACCGGGATACCCGCTCTGGCTTCCGGCTGCGTCAGCCTTCGTCGGCACACCGATTAACGACGCCAGTGCCGCGGCACCGATGACGTTTGAGCCCTGGGAAAAGAAATACCGGCGGGTCATGTTCAGGCGAAATTGTTCGAAGGCGTTCATTGTGTGTTCCTTTTGGAGCGGTTCGGCGGCAGTCGGCGGTAATCGTTCTTTGGATTTGATGCGTTTTGTCCGCCACGATGGGGCTTGTCCCCGTCGAGCGATGATCATCACCAGAAAAGAAAGAAGAATTCGATTCGCCACTGCGGAGCTTGACTCCGTAGAGCGGTGATCAATGGGATCAAGGCTCCACGCGGGCAAGCCGCATGGTGGCCAGGTTACGTTTCATTACCCCGACTGGTTTTGATCATTGCTCGACGGGGACAAGCCCGCGCCGTGGCGTATAAAAAGTTTGTAGGGTGTGTGAAGCGGAGCGCAACACACCATTTCCCGACAACGACCATTTGCAACGGTGCGTTTCACGCACCCTACTTATTCAACACTTCATCCAGATTCATCATCTCATTGCATAACATCGTCCATGCCGCCAGAGTCTTCGCATCCAAGTTGGCGTCTGGTTTGGATTCTCCGGTCTTGATCAGCTCAGCCGCTTCTGCGGCATGATCCCCGTAGAATGCCGTCAGATGGCCGAGTGACTCCGTAAGAATCTGCAGCTCTTCAGGTCGGAATTCGCGAAGCAGTAAACGCTTGCCGGCCCATTGCAGGCGCTGTTCGTCGGTCGCTCCGCCCTGCTTCAAAGTGTTCTCCGCGAGGCGTCGAGCGGCTTCCACAAACTGGATATCGTTCATCGTTACCAGGGCCTGCAGAGGCGTATTGGTTCGTTCACGGCGAACGGTACACTGCTCCCGATTTGGCGAGTTGAAGATATCCAGCGACGCCGGTGGTGCCATCCGCTTAACGAAGGTGTACAGACTGCGGCGGTAAAGATTATCACCGGTATCCTGAACATACCGAGACGTCGTGCTGCCAGTCATGGCAATCGATTCCCAAACGCCTTCCGGCTGGTACGGCTTCATGCTCGGCCCGCCAATCGTCGAAACTCGCAGGCCGCTGACTTCCAATGCGTAGTCGCGAACCATTTCGGCATCCATGCGGAACCGAGGTCCTCGAGACAGCAGACGGTTGGCCGGATCTTTTTCCAGCTTTTCAGGAGTGATGACGGCAGACTGTCGATACGTCGCGGACATCACAATCAGCTTGACCAGCTTTTTCATGTCCCAGCCGCCCTCACGGAACTCAACCGCGAGCCAGTCGAGCAATTCCTGATTGATCGGAATCTCGCCGGACACGCCGAGGTCGCCCGTCGTACGAACCAAACCCGTGCCGAAAATCTCCTGCCAGAACCGATTGACCGTGACTCGCGCCGTCAGCGGATGCTCAGGCTGCAGCAGCCATTTTGCGAACCCCAGACGATTGCGCGGCGCGTCCTTGGGAAACGGGGGAAACGCACTGGGCGTCTCGGGAGATACCTGTTCACGCCGTTGATCGTATTCGCCTCGGAACAAGACGAACGCCGTTGCCGGATCGTTCTTTTCATGCATCACATGCGCGATCGTGCCGCGGGCTCGAATGTCGGCTTCTTCTTTTTCCAGTGATGCGAGGCCGACCGTTCGTTCTGTAAACGCTGTATCGAATTTCTTCAGCCAGAAGTTGTACAGTTCGTTCGATTCTTCTGCCGTTCGTTGATCAACGGCCTTTGCCAGTGTCGCCTGAAACCGGCTGAGCTTTGCCAGTGAATCGACTTCCGCTGCCGACAGCACACGCCGCTGAATTCGCAGTTGCTGAATCGATCCGGTAAATGGTTCGCTCGCAGAACGCGATCCGACTTTCCACGGCACTTCCGTGCGAATTGTGGAGCCATCGAGCTTATCGTTTTCGATGTTCTTTTCCTGCACCGCTCCGTTGATGAAAATCTGAATTCCAGACGCCTTGCGCGAACCGTCGTATGTCACCGCAACATGCACCCATTCGTTCGCGGGTACTTGATCCTTGCTCACAGCCTTCATGCCCTGCTCCGGCCATGCACTGATGATGTGCATCCCGATGCGGCGCTGCTGCATCCAGAAATCCCAGCCGCGATACCCAGGGCCGGCATCCATCCGAGCACAGATGGCCCCATTGCCGTCATTTGCCGGAACGTTGATCCATGCCGCGCACGAAAATGGTTCGTCGCCTTCAAAATTGCCGGCGTCGGCCAGTTCACATGCGGCCCCCTGAACTTTGAGCGCCTTGCCGTTCAGGCCGTCTGTCCAACTTGCAGAATCACTCAGCGTCACTTCGACGGGACTGTCATCCAGGGTGAGTCCCAGCGTCTTGCCATCGCCCTCGTTCAATTCTGCCAGCAGATGCAGTCCTTCCGCAGACACCGGCTCACCCAGCGTCGCAGGAGTTGCACTGGTGGCCCACGTATCGAATTCGGCTCGCGCGGCCGTGCGTCGTTCTTCAACCGCCGCCCGAGCTGCCGTAATCAGCGGAGGCAAAGCTTCAAACCGGTTTCGATCGGCATCCATCGGCACGGCGACAATCGGCGGCGTGTCTTTGATGTTGCCGTCACGAACGGCTTGCGTCGTGTTATTGAAGAACGCAGCCATCTGATAAAACTCGTTCTGGCTGAGTTGATCGAACTTGTGACTGTGGCATGTGGCACAGCCAGCGGTGAGTCCCATCCAGACGGCCGACACGGTTTCCGTACGGTCGCGGGTGTAGAGCACGGCGTACTCTTCGTCGATGATTCCACCTTCGTTGGTCGTCATGTTACAGCGGTTAAAACCGGATGCCACTTGCTGATCCAGCGTTGCATTCGGCAGCAGATCGCCGGCAAGGTTTTCAATCGTGAACTCATCAAACGGCATGTTCTGATCGAAGGCCTTGATCACCCAGTCGCGATATGCCCACATTTCACGAAAGTTGTCAAAGTGAATTCCGTGTGAGTCAGCGTAGCGAGCATAATCCAGCCAGTATCGACCGCGATGCTCACCCCAGGTCGGACTGGCCAGCAGCGAATCCACCAGTTTCTCATAGGCATCGGGCGCTTGATCGTTGACGAATCCTTCGACGACTTCCGGCGTCGGAGGCAGTCCTGTGATGTCCAGACTCACCCGCCGCGCGAGCGTTCGGCGATCGGCTTCGACCGCCGGTGTCAGGCCGTTGGCGACCAGCTTCTGCAACACGAAATTGTCGATTGGATTCTTCGGCCAGTTCGCGTGCGTGGCTCTGACTGATTCCGGCACGGCGGGAACCTCCGCCCGGACTGGCGCGATGTAGGACCAGTGCTGCTGATATTCGGCTCCGCTCTGCACCCAGTCGATGAGCAGTTTTTTTTGTGCAGGACTGAGCGGCTTCTTGAGTTCCGGCGGAGGCATAATCTCCTCCGGATCGTCGCTCAGGATACGGCGAATCATTTCGCTCTCGTCCGGTTTACCCGGACTGATCGCACCCTGCTCAATTGCTGCATCGCGTTTGTCCATCCGCAGATCAGCTTTGCGAGCCGCACTGTCAGGCCCGTGACACGTCAGACATGTGTCCATGAAAATGGGGCGGATGTCGCGATTGAACTGAATTGCATCCTGAGCATCGACAACGGTCGTCAGCAGGATCGTTACGGCGAATGCAGCCACACAGCGAGTCGTGGTCATGGCAGTCAACTTTGATATTTGAAGGCGGGAAGTCATGGCACCTGTGACAAAAGTAGGCATCACTCTCTGAGTGATGAAGCAGAGCCCGAACACGCTCGCGTTTCCGGGCCGCGTCACTCAGGGAGTGACGTCTACTTTGATTTCTGCCACACATGTCAATTATAGGACAGAATCGACTTGCATCGACTCTTTCTCAGGGTGACAAAGGAACGGCAACCCTGTCAAGCATTCTTAATTTTACGCACCACGAACTCCCAAACCCGGTTTCTTCCTCGCAAAAATGAAACTGAAGTAGGGTGTGTGCAGCGCAGCGAAACACACCACTTTGGCCAATCATCGCGGTGCGTTATGCGTTGCTTTACGAACCCTACCGCTGTGGCGGAGCCAGCGGCACATGCGTCGATTCCGTCACTCGGACGTCAAATTCGTCCAGACTCACGGAAACCGCAGGCAATTCGACGCGATCTCCTGCAGTGACGGAAACCTTGTACTTCTTGTTGATGTCGCCGAATCGCTCGTGCCAGATCCGGAAACTGTGCTCACCGACTGGCAGATTGTCGATCTGGAACTTGCCGTCCTTGTCGGTGAGCACGGCATACGGATGATCGACAATCAGCCAGTACGCGCGCATCCAGGGATGGAAATCGCAGCCGACCTTGAATGGCGTCAACTCTGCTCTGCCACAGCTGTAGATAATTGGCTCTTTCATTCTCGGAACGCTGAGGCTGGCAAGCGCGGGGTTTCTTGGCGGATACGCATGTGGGTTATGCACGGTCCTGTCTTCGTTGCCAATCGCAATGTTCTGTCGTACCCGAGCAACCAAACAATGCGGGATCAACTGGCAGCCCTTATGCGTGGTCGAAATGGCTTCGGTCGGCGTTTCGATCAAGTCCGGATGAATGCTCTTCGGTTTCTTCGCCAGGTACACGAACACATTCGCGAGCCCCCTTGAATCCTTGTCGATCATCAAATCTTCCGCCAGATGCTCCTCTGCGGAACAAACCTCCTTGTCCTTGATCTCGGCATCTTTGGCGATCAGGACGATGCGTTCCGGAATCTCGCCTTCCACAAGGATCTGTCCGCCGATCGAACCCCACTCGCCAGCGGTCGCAACGCAACAATGGACAATGAGCAGCAACGTTGAAATGGTCCTGAGCATGTTTAGATTCCGGGTGCGAAAGCGCCTGACAACCAGTCTTTATTCAAGCATGCTTGGCGGATGGTACGATGTGCAGTGCGTAGCCGATACGATGCAGTGATTCTTCGAGAGTGTTAATCGCCAGATGTTTTCGTCCAGCGAATACATGGCTGAGCATATCTTCGGAAAGCCCGGTAGCTTCACAAAATGCCCGCCGTGTCTCAAAACGCTGTTCGATCAGAACCGCAAGTTCATCGCGATAATCCGGCTGGCGAGCGAGTCCCTGGGAGACAGCCAAGCGGCTGTCGAGATCCTGACAGACGCGATACACCACGGTCTTGCGAATTTGCGGACGAGTCAGATTCTGATCGGCAAATAAATCTGCAATTCGTACCATCCACAAGTTGCTGAAAGCCGACCAGTCTGCAGTTTTTTTTGCAGCAGCCTTCATGTCCGCAATCAATGACCGCTCGGCAGCAGTAAGCTCCACCAGAGAAATCTCGCGACCTTTCAGATCCAGATATACGTCAGTTTGTTTCATGTTCATTCGCCTCAATGAATTCAACCTGACCAGCAGTACTCAGATAAATACACTTCTGCTGAAACTTGACACAAACCACAGAGAGCAGCGCCCGCAGTTCTTCGAGCTGACTCTCCGATCAGTGCAACAACATATTTCCGCGATGCATCTGTCACTCGTTCTCCCGTATCCGGGTCACGATAGAATCCATCGTACAATCCGGGCGAGATTGTCCTTCCTGAAAAACGATCAAACAGTTCATCGTCCAACCACTCCCACAAATCCGTGGAATGAAGTTCTCCGTCTGACAGATTCACATCGCGCCGAATTGGAATAAGAAACGAACACTCAACGACTCTAAACTGGATCATGGCCAACCTGTGTGTTGCAAAGGAATTTCCCTGGCCATCCTTGGCACATCGGAACACACTCACTGCGCGCTCCGTTCATGATCCCAACTCGCGTCTACCCCCGAGTCTTGCGAACGCATTTCACAGGCTACCCGAGGGAATGGGTGAAACCTGTCGCTTGAGTGCCAGTATAGAAGCGAGTTGACCATAGGTCAAGTCTGCTTCCGAGTATTGCCAGTGCGAACAAAACAGAAGACGATGTGGCGTGAGCCCTCCGGTACATCGCTTTCTTCTACCGGCAAGCTGACGCATGCCGCTCACCAATTCTCTCACTCATGACCGCGTGGAGTATATATCGTTCAGGTGTAGTTTACGATTCACGGGTTTGCTGGCCACAAGGAGGCACAGAATTCACAAGAGGAAAAATGGAATCAGCGACGAACCAATCACCGCGATTGTCCACGGCCTGTTGTGATCTGCCCGAAGCGACGCTGGCACCCAACGTCGGTAAGGATATGATCTGTCGTCACCTTGTCGGTCCTTCAATGGCCTGCGGCGAACGCCAAACCGAGACCTCTCGTTCCGCTGGCCGGGAGGACTCAACCTTTGCAACCTGAACGCTCGGATTGGACAACAGAGATGCGACTCATTTGCAACAGTCTGAAAAGTTTTCTTGTGATTATCCCGGTGTTGCTTTCCGGCGTCGTGTCCCGCGCGACGGCAGCGGATGAGTCATCGGACCGGCCAAACATTCTGTTCATCGTAGCCGATGATCTGGGATGGAGCGATGTGGGCTGGCACGATGGCTTTGCAAAGACTCCGAACATGGACAGGCTTGTCAAAGAAGGCATCGAGCTGGATCAGCATTACGTGCAGCCGGTCTGCACGCCGACGCGGACGGCCTTGATGAGCGGTCGCTATCCCGGACGATTCGGGCCTCACGCACTGGCACCGAGCAATCTGCGGGCGATGCCGCTGGGAACTGTGACGATGGCATCTATGCTGAAGCCCATGGGTTACGCCACATACCAATCGGGCAAATGGCATCTCGGTGGAAGATCCGAATGGGGGCCGACTCACTTTGGCTTCGATCACGGTTACGGAACACTGACCGGAGCCGCCGATCCATGGACGCACAAGTATCGTCCTGGCGTTTACGAAGACACATGGCACCGTGATGGCCAGCCACTTCACGAAGAAGGCAACGCGACAGAAC
>JAYTAK010000726.1:0-3566 GCA_043737515.1 Candidatus Kuenenia sp.
GGAATCGGACACATTCTCAACAATCAGCGACGACGCAAGCGGAATCAGCGCGACCAGCGTGTGGTGGCGGCGGAGCTGCTGGAAACGAAAGTCCTGCTGACGGCCAACACACTGGGACTGATCCAGGGAACGGTCTTCAATGACGTGACGGGAAATGGCCTGTCGGGCGGGGACCCGCTGCTGAATGCGGCCACCGTGCAGTTGTACCGCGACGGCGGCAACCTGACGTTTGACAATGGCGGAGCGGATGACACGCTGGTGGGAACAATGACCACTGGTCCTGCTGGAACGTTTTCCTTCAGCGATCTGGCTGAGGGCCGTTACTTTGTGCGACAGCAGCCAATCGTCGGCTACATGCAACGGGTTGGCGAAAATGTGGTTACCGTCAATATCTCGGCGGCCGATGCCCTTGGCGCGCCAGGCATTCTGATTGATGATTTTTCGCAGCCCGGCGGTGCGGGACAGACACTGGCTGCGAATTCCGCAGGCGTCGCCACGGCAAGTTCGTTTTCGCCAGCAGCGGGAGCAATTGGGGGCGAACGTGATATGGTCCTGACTGCGACCCTGGGAAGTATCGGGTTTGAAGCAAACGGTTTGGCCTTCCCTGGCAACCTCAACTACAACGCCAATTTCGGTGCGACCGGACGATCAAGAGTTGTTTGGGACGGTGCCGATAACAACGCCACAACGCTGAGTCCCTCGGGCCTCGCGGGTGCAGATCTCACAGCGCTGGGTGAAACGGGTTTTCTGTTTTCAATTGGTACAAGTCAGGCTGTGACTCTCACGCTGATCGTGCATTCCGGACCCGCGAATTCATCGACCGCGACCGTCGCTCTGCCAGTGACTGGCATCGATTCATTCTACGTGCCGTATTCATCATTCGTAACGACCACGGGCAGCGGGGCAGATTTCACGAACGTCGGGGCGATCGAATTCCTGTCGGAAGCTCCGGTAGCAACCACGACGACAGTCACCGATTTGCTGCGGGCGCAGACGCCAACGCGATTCACCGCCAACTTTGCCAACTTTGTGCCGATGACGCTGGGAAATCTGGTCTTCAACGACGCCAATAACAGTGGCGCATTCGAATCAGCGACCGAAGTTGGGATCATCGGTGTCGCGATGACCCTGTTTGAAGACACCAATTCCAACAACACTTTTGACAGCGGCACCGACCTGCAGCTTGCAACCACGACGACTGCCGGTGGCGGACTGTATTCGTTCGCAAATCTGTTTCCCGGCAACTATCTCGTCCGCATTGATGCCAGCAACTTTGGTGTCGCAGGTGCGTTGCAGGGCTTCCAGTCCAGCACGGGCAACGGCACCGCTCCGGATGCGGATGTTGTGACAACAAACAGTGATGACAACGGCGACGCACTCGGCGGCGCGATTGTCTCGCTGGGGATTACGCTTTCCAACGGACAGGAACCTGTCAACGACGGTGACACGGATCCGAACACAAATCTGAGTCTCGATTTCGGTGTGTTCACGACGGTCGATATTGTCGTCACGAAGACAGATAACGTCGATCCTGTCATCGCTGGCAGCGGTGCCAGCAATCTGGTTTATACTGTCACGGCGACGAATTCCGGGCCAGGCTCGGCCACCGGCGTGACGATCAGCGATACGGGTGTGATCGCAGCGAATCTTCCGACAGGTGTGACGTTTGTTTCAGCCGCGGGCAGCGGCGGCAGCACGTTCAACACGACGACCGGAATCTGGACGATCGGAGCACTGGCATCCGGGGATTCAAGGACTCTGGTTGTGACACTGACGGTTGGTGCCTCCGCGTCAGACCTGCTGGTCATCACCAACACGGCGTCGCTCGCGACCGTGAATGAAATTGAAGTTGATGCCGTTCAGGGTAATGATTCAGACACGGAAACGACGAACGTGGACCGCAGCGTCGATATCGTGGTGACGAAGTCAGAAAACGCAGATCCGATTATCGCGGGCAGCGGCGTCGGCAATCTGGTCTACACGGTGACCGCCACCAACGCCGGAGTTTCCAATGCATCCGGCGTGACGCTGAGCGACACGGGAATCATTACGGCCAATCTTCCGGCAGGTGTTACGTTCGTCTCGGCCATCGGCAGCGGTAGCACAATCTTTAACAACACGACCGGCATTTGGACGATCGGAAACCTTGCGGCGGGAGCTTCGGTGACACTGACGGCCACTCTGACTGTCGGCGCTTCGGCAGCAGACAGTCTGGTGATCAACAATACGGCGTCGCTGCTGGGCTTGAGTGAAACGGATTCTGATCGAACGAACAACAGTGCCTCTGTGAGCACGGACGTCGATCGTCAGGTGGATATCGCTGTCACAAAAACTGCATCGCCTGTGTTCGTGACGGCTGGCAGCGGTCTCGGGAATCTGGTCTTCACCGTCAACGCTCGCAACATCGGCCCGTCCAATGCGTCGGGAGTGACGGTAAGCGACATTGAGGTCCTTGCCGGAAATCTTCCGGCCGGCGTCACGTTTGTCTCTGCTGTCGCCACTGGAAGCACCACGTTCAACGCCACAACCGGCGTCTGGACCGTTGGTAATCTTTCGCCAAACGCGACGGCGTCTCTCACCGTGACACTCACGGTCGGCGCTTCAGCGGCCGACAATGGAACGATCAGCAATACCGCGTCGCTGGATCTTGTGAATGAACCTGATACGAACGACAGCAACGATTCGCAAACTGTCAACGTTGCCGTCGATCGCGACGTCGATATCGTCGTCACGAAAGTGGCAAACGCAAATCCGATCGTTGCCGGCAGCGGTGCTGGCAATCTCGTCTACACAATCACGGCGCTCAACGCCGGGCCATCCAACGCATCCAATGTTTCATTGCGGGATGTTGACGCCCTTGCGGCGGCACTGCCAGCCGGAGTGACGTTTGTATCCGCCGTCGGCAGTGGAAGTACGACATTCAATTCCACGACTGGCATGTGGACAATTGGCAATCTGGCGACTGCGGGATCGGCAACTCTTACCGTGACGCTGACCGTCGGTGCAGCGGCGGCCGATGGTCTGGTGATCAATAACACCGCGTCACTTGTGAGTCTGAACGAAACCGATCGGGACCTGACAAATAACAGTCAGACGATTTCGACAACTGTCGCTCGGCAAGTGGATATTCAGGTCACGAAGTCCGCCGCTCCGGCAACAGTCGTTGCTGGCAGTGGTGCAGGAAATCTGGTTTATACGGTGACGGCCCGGAACGTCGGCACGTCGAATTCCTCAGGCATCACCATCAGCGACACGGATATTCAGGCAGCCAATCTGCCGACGGGAGTTTCCCTTGTTTCTGCCGTCGCCAGCGGAAGTACGGCCTACAACGCGACCACTGGAATCTGGACCGTGGGAAGTCTGGCGGTAGGAGATTCCGCCACACTGACCGTCACGCTGACCGTTGGAGCGTCTGCGTCAGATACGCTCGTCATCAATAACACTGCCGCATTGGCGGATGTCAATGAGACCGACACGGTCTCCACCAACAACAGCCAGATGGTCATGACAAACGTCGATCGAAGTGTCGATCTCGCTGTGACAAAATCAACGGTCAACAATCCCGT
>JAYTAK010000727.1:0-3565 GCA_043737515.1 Candidatus Kuenenia sp.
GTCGATGGGAATCCACAAGAAGCATTCACACGACGGCACCGGAGTGCCCGTTGTTCCGCAGAACGTCAAAGGCCTGGCCTTCGTACCTGTTGAGATCAGTCAATATTACGACATCGAACTGGTGAACCACGATCACGTTGACGTGGTTGCGACGCTGACTGTCGATAGCCTTGATGCTGCGAACACTTTCGCCGTCGATATGGACGAAACCGGCCAGCTCATCCACTGGCCCGGCTACTTGGTGCCCGCAGGCCAGAGCGTGCTTATCCGAGGCTGGCTGCACACGATTGATCAGAGCATGAAAGACAACCTGTTCTCGTTCAAAGTGGCTGAACTCGGCCAGGGAGCCGCTTCACCCATCATCGGACGCGGGGCTGTGGGAGTTATCACCGTACAGTTTCGGGAAGCGTGCCCACCGGATGGTAAGCTGACCGGTCGTTCCGTCGGCGAAACCGCCAAGGGCGAAGGTCTGCAGGAGAAGCTGACGGCGAAGCCGGTTCTCATCGGTGAAAACGTGTTGTCCACAATCAGCATTAGGTACAATCGCCCGGAGTAACCAAACTGGCGAGCGGGGGATGTGAATCCCCTGATACTGCGGTCATGTCATCAAACACGTTGGAACAAGCAACGTGAACTGATCAGAATGCGATAGTCCGTTCTGCAATGTTTTTAGAATCGCAATCAGGGGATTCACATCCCCCGCTCGCCTTGAATTCTCGTCCTCACACTGTAATCGGGACATTAACCATGAACCGCCTCCTGCTCACCCTCGCACTCCTGGCAATCCCCGCCACAGCGTTCGCTGCCGAAAAGTACGCCCTGCTGATCGGCGTCACTACGTATGAGAACGCTCACATGAACCGCAACCCGCTCAAGTATCCGGAAGCGGATGCCACGGCGGTGGCCGAGCTGCTGAAATCCAGTGGGTACGAAGTCAAAGTACTCATCGGCAAGCAGGCGACGCAAAAAGCCATTGAAACCGAACTCACGAAGTTTGAACAACAGGGAACTCAGGACGGAGTCGTGTTTATCGGGCTGTTCGGCCACGGAGTCCAGTACGGCAGCGATGCCTACTACTGTCCGTACGATGTGAAACTCCGCAAAGTCACGGATGCGAAGGGGAAAACGGTTCCCGATGAAAATGGCAAACCGACGCTGCAACCAGACCCGGCTGCCATGACGTCCATGGGCCGACTGCTGGAAGCCCTCAACACCGCTGGAGCCGGCAATCGCATCCTGATCGCCGACTGTTGCCGTGAAGACCCCAGTGCCGCACGCGGCCTTACAGGACGAGCCTTCGGCAGCAGCGTGAAGATCAGCGACCTTGAACCCGGCACTGCGGCCATTTTTTCCTGTTCTAACACCGAACAAGCCTTTGAGCACGACGACTGGAAACACGGAGCGTTCACCAAGGCGTTCCTGGATTATTGCAGCACTCTCGGAGCAGGCTCTGACGCCACCGTCTCCACAATGACCACGCCACTGTTCCGCAGCGTGGAATCCATGGTGAAGGCGAAGGAAGCTGGAAAAACACAGCGGGTGAATCCCATTACCAATGGGATTGTGGATTTGAAGATTGAGTTGAAATCAAAGACGCCCACCGACATCACCAACAGCATCGGGATGAAACTGAAGCTGATCCCGGCGGGTGAGTTTTTGATGGGCAGCAGCGCCACTCGGGGGGATCTTGAAGCCGCTGGATTTGTCCTGCCGGATTCGTTCGACAACACCGACGAACAACCAGCCCACCGTGTCAGGATTACGAAGGCATTCTACATGGGGATCCACGAAGTCACTCGTGGACAATTTGCGGCATTCGTGAAAGACACAGGTTATCAGACGGAGGCAGAGAAAGACGGGAAAGGCGGGTATGGCATCGACGACGCCGGGAACGGTGCCCAGAAGCCCGAGTACACCTGGAAAGACAACGGGAGTTCTCAAACGGACAGTCATCCGGTGATCAACGTCAGTTGGAACGATGCCGTGGAATTCATCAAATGGCTGAATGCAAATGAGGCGAAAAAGTATCGCCTGCCGACTGAGGCCGAATGGGAACACTGTTGCCGTGCGGGCAGTGGCACGCATTTTTCATCCGGCGACAGCCTGCTGTCATTGAAAGGCGTCGGCAATGTTCGGGATGTGAGCTACAAAGGCAAATACACGAGCAGCGACGATAAGGATTCCCCGCCATTTCCGTTTGACGACGGATTCGTTTACACATCGCCAGTTGGCAGATTCCAATTGAACGACTTCGGTTTGTATGACATGCACGGCAATGTATGGGAGTGGTGTCAGAACGGTTACGATTCTACGGCGTACAAAAGTCGCAGAGGTACGACGAACGATCCATTCGTGGAATTTGGCTCGTACCGTGTGTACCGGGGCGGCAGCTGGGGCGACTCCGCCAGGGACTGCCGTTCGGCGTCCCGCTACTACAACGACCCGTCGTTCCGCCGCGACTACCTGGGCTTCCGCCTTGCCCTGAGTCCGTCAGTCCAGTAGCCGGAGGCGGGGAGCGAAGCACGGAGTGCAGGCTCGTTGAAGTTCGGCGAGCGGGGAATGTCAATCCCCTGATTGCGATTCAATTGTTCGTGGAACAGTGTCTGGTGCGAGCCGACGGAGCGGCTCGCCTACGTAGGTCCGCCGCTCCGTCGGCGGACATCAACACTTCTCGGAACAATCTTCCAGAATCCCGGGAAGATGTTTCAATCTCGGTCGTTCTCCCACCGTAACGGTTCATTCACCCAACTCAGTTCAGGAGAAATTCTAATGAAGAAGTACGCAACAATCGGCATGGCAGTGGTCGGATTTCTGGCCGTCACCGGATTCAGTATCGCGGAAGTTCGCGAATACCTGCAGGTCGCTCGCGATCGAGTGGCCACGACGGTTCGTAGCGAAATTCCACTGTCTGTCGAAATCGATCGCATGGAAGTACTGCTGCAGAAACTCGACGGCCAGGTGAGTCAGCAGAAGTACGCCGTCGCTAAATCACGAGTCGCGTTGCAGGATGCGGAAGCGGAGTACCAGCGAGCACAAGGCGGCTGCGAACGCCTGCTGAGCGACATGCAGCAACTTCGCAATCTCGCCACATCGGGTACCACAAGTTCCTGTGGAACAATCACTATTGGTTGCCAGAAGGTATCCCGCGAAGATGTCCGTCGAGCCCTCTCGTACAAATTGACGTCATGGAAAGAAGCCTCATCCACAGCGACAGCTCGCGAGCAGGCTCTGAAGCAGCAGCAGGCTGCGTTCAATGCACTGGAAAAACAATTCACTGACTGGCAGTCACAGCGTCAACTTCTGTCACAACGTCTTGAGACCCTGCGCGTCCGCCATCAGACTCAGCAACTGGCCTCAGAAACCGACACCACCGTCTTCAACAACGCCGACCTCGTCCGAGCCACCGAACTCGCCGACCAGATCGAACGCGAACTCCGCATCGTCGAAGCCCAACAAGCCCTCGGCAGCGATCCTGCGGAGTCGCTGCTCGGCAACGGAGTCATCGACAGTCAGTCGGCCGACGTCGAGGCAGAAGTCGATCGTTTGCTCGGCAATGAAGTTACGA
>JAYTAK010000728.1:0-8122 GCA_043737515.1 Candidatus Kuenenia sp.
ACCGCGAAGCCGCTGCAACCCCAGAGTGCGACGCCGCTCCTGCACGTTCAGCCGCGTCGCGTGCTGCTGGTCGAGGACAACGAAATCAATCGCCGCGTCGCCTTGGGCCTGCTTCGATCGCGCGGGCATCAAGCGGTCGTGGCCGAGAACGGACAAGAGGCGGTCAACACGCTCGCCGAGCAAGAGTTCGATGTCGTGCTCATGGACATGCAAATGCCCGTCATGGACGGCTACGAAGCCACCGCCGAAATCCGCAAGCGCGAGCATCAAACTGGCGGCCACATCCCGATCGTGGCGATGACAGCCGAGGCGATGAGAGGCGACCGCGAACGTTGCCTGGCCGTCGGCATGGAAGACTACGTCGTGAAACCAATCGACCCCGCCGAGATGTATCGCGCCATCGAGCGCTTCCCCGCGCTCTGCCTGCCCGCCGACGCCGGAATTCGAGAAGGCGAGACTCCCAGCGAGCCATACGCGGTGGAACAACACGGCTCGGCGGAAGCCTCGCCCTCCCAGAAAGAGATCCTTCAAACTGCCTCCGAGACAACACCTGCGGTCGATTGGAACGTGGCAAGAACGCGTCTTGGCAGCGGTCCGGAAGTGTTGTCTGAATTCGCAGAACTGGTGAAAGCGCAAGCTCCGGCGCTGGTTGCCGATCTGCACCGCGCCATCGAGACCCGCGACATCAAGCTGCTGGGACGCTCGGCCCACACGTTGAAAGGCTCCGTCAGCTACTTCGGAGCTGAGCCACTCGCCCAAGCGGCACAGGCCCTCGAAATCCTCGGCCGCACCGAATCGTTCGATAACGCCACCGAACTGCTCGCCACGCTCGAACAAGAACTCATCGGCGTCTTGGCGGCGCTGGATGCCGGCCCGCCTGCTTCTTTATTCTGAGGCATAGTCGCAGCACCTGGAGATCAACCTGATGAGCACACTCAATCGTCGCGAAATGATTCAGAGGAGTGCTGCTTGCGGCGTGGGAGCTGTGATCGGTGAGGCGGGGTTCGCCGAGCAGTCACTCGGAGACGATGCTTCTTCGACGCAGCGGGCCAGCGGCGCATCGCCGATTCAGACGCGGATGTTTTGGACGTGGGATCACAGCACTGAATGGGCTTTGAATCGTCCGGGGGCGCACACGCACGGATCGTGCAACGAGTATGGGCGCAGCACGGACTCCTTCATTCAAGACTACACGGCTCTGCTCCGCTGGTGCGGGCGACACAAGATCGACGCGGTTGTCGTTTGGGGACTGTTGCGTGACGGCCACGGTGGCCTGGAGTCGGCCAAGCGTTTGTGTGATGTCGCGGCGAAAGAGAACGTGCGGTTGCTGTGCGGCGTGGGGCTGAATGCATATGGCGGGGTCTATTACGAGGGGAACTCGCCGCACAATCTGGACTGGCACTTGGAAGCGCACCCCGAGTTGAGTGCCGTCAATGCCGATGGCAGTCAACTGAGCTTCTCGATCGACCTCAATGGTGGGAAAACTCCCATCACCACCAAAGGGCAGCCCGGTCCGCGCGGGTTCTATCAAGCCTGCCCTTCGCGGCGAGAAAATCAGGACTTCATGGCGGAGTCACTGGCATGGCTCTTGAAGAATCTGCCATTGGGCGGAGTGCAGGTCGAAACGGGCGATACGGGAATCTGCCTATGCAAGCTCTGCCGCGATCGTCGTCAGCACTCGACATCCGACTTCTCTTGGCTCTCCTGGGAAGACATGGGGCTGATGTACCCGTTGGCCACGAACGCGGTGCGTTCGGTGTCTCCTGACGCCTGGATCGTCTGCGAAACGTATTCGCATCCGCAGCCCCATCACGGGCCGGACAAGCCGCCGAAATTTGGCGACACCATGCCGGCGTGGGCCGCTGCCGAGTTAGCCAAGTTTCCTCGTGGCGTCTTCGTCCAGTGGGTGGCCGACTACTTCATGAAGAACGGCGAGATCACCTCCGCATGGACGGCCGAAGGGCGAGTCAGAAAAGGCGATCACCGCCATGTGATGCGGTCGCATCTGGCGACCTCGTGGTTTGGAAATCGGGGTGAGCTGGCTGTTGATTGGCTCGCGAATCTTGTGCAGCGCAGCATCGCCTCTGGCTTTGAGGGCATTTCGTTATTCGGTGAAGTGTCGCCGTTTCACGCCGGCGCGGAATTGAACTACCTCGCACTGGCCGACTACGGCGGAGCGGACAACCCCCAGGCCGATCTCGAATCCTTTCAAAGGAGAATCGCCGCTCCGGTGCTGGGCGGAGCAGACAACGCTCGCGACTTCCTCCGCTTCGCTCGCCTGTTAATCGATCGAAACAAGATTCCCGCCGCGCTTCCAAGCATCTATGGACGCCTCGCCTCGCTCCCTCCGGACGCCGCACGGCGTTGGTGTTGGCTGGCAAACCAACTGGCTTCGTTTGTCCCGTTGGAGCCTTAGAAGCCTATCCCACGATTGTTCAACGAGCGTGATCGCGCACACGTCTCACATTCACGACGAAAGAAACAACCATGAACCGAATCGGATCTCCGTGCTGCATCAAAGAGACAAAGGCGTCAGCGACGGTCTTGAATAACGTCAATGACAGATTCGAAAAAAGATTTTCGCATTTGATTTTTGTGCAGTGTAGCGACAGGGGTCTTTGATTTTCTGAGGCATGGGTTTCAGTGTTCGATGGTGTGTTGAATTGGAAGAGTCGATTGAGGACTTTGGCCACGGCTGGCGGAACGGAGTGTGGCCCGGTTTCGCCACAGCTTCGCCACGCATCTGCTGCGATCCGGGGCAGATCTTCGAACTGTTCAGGAATTACTCGGCCATGCCGATGTCAGCACGACCATGATTTACAAGCATGTGTTGCAGTCGGGGCCTTTGGGAGTCAAGAGCCCACTGGATCGATTGTGAGAACGCTCGGGCGATACGCAGTGTTAACAGCGGTGCTCGTGTCACCTCTGTTGTCACCTTTTCTGTTTAATTGGTGGTTGACTTTGCTAGACGTGACAATCTTAAAACCTTACGAAACACTGCAGTCTGAGGATAAGCGAACAGGGCTCGAACAATCCTCAGGCTTTCCTAAAGCGCAGGCCACAGGTTCGACTCCTGTCGGGGGTATTGCGCGCGGACTGATTTTTTCGTAACATCAGGACAAAGTAGTGTCTGAATTTGTCAACAATCACAGAACGCTGCAGCAGGTTGTCTGCCTGTTGATTTGTGTCTGCGCGTGGCGTGGTCCCGTGCCGGTGCTGCACGACCATCACGCAATGACAGATTTGGAATTGCAGAACAGACACACTCAGACGTTTCACCACGGACAAGAGCTCGACGAGATCACGGGGTTGCACTGACATTTGGCTTTTCCAGAGGACCGGACAGGCGATCAGTGCCCTGATCGGAATGAATCAACGTCCGAATTGCCACTCTTTGCCTGCGCGTCCGCGACGTTGTCCTTTGGATCGGCTGAAACCCAGACGATGCAACTGTCGTTGCGTGTTTGTGCGGCTGACCTTGTTTCTGACGTCCCGATTCTGAATCATGTCACTCGTCCAGCGGTGACCGAGCCTCCCTCATTCCTGCAGACGCTGCGGGATGAGACTCCGTTGAACGCCGTAACGGGCGTTTGCCTGGTCTAAACCTGAATCTCTGTGCGTCGCCGAAATATCCGGCGGATTCTGCATTGTGTGTGCTCACCCTTGAGGCTTTGAGCCACAGGTTTTCACAGAAGTATCCCAACCATGAAGTCACGTGCATTTATTGCTGTTCTTGTTCTGGCAGTTGCCGCGGTCGCTGTTTATGCCGGACGACGCTATTTTGCTGGAGCGGAGTCCGCCAGTCTCGATCACTCATCGGAAACGCATGAGAAAGTCACCGAGATAAGCGGCTCGAAGTTGATCAAGTTACCACCGCATAAGCTCAAAGCTGCGGGCGTATTCGCATTGAAGAGACGCCGCCCAGCGTCGAGCATGAATCCAATCGGCGCCGCACCTTCGTTTCCGCCAACGTTCTCGGACGAGACGTAGCGACGTTTGTGACTGACGCCCAGCGTGTGGTGGAGGAAGATCTCGATGTTCCGATTGGTTACGAAATTCGCTGGGGCGGTGACTTTGAAAACCTGCAATCCGCGAGTCAGCGTTTGATCCTGATCACGCCCGTTGTGCTGCTGCTGATTTTTCTGCTGCTCTACACGTCGTTCAAATCGATGCGACTGGCGCTACTGATTTTTATGGCTGTGCCCATGGCGGCCAGCGGCGTTATTTTCGCGCTCAAATTGCGCGGGAGGCCTTTCAGTATCTCCGCAGGTGTCGGATTCATCGCGTTATTTGGAGTCGCTGTCCTCAACGGGCTGGTCTGGGTCAGCGCCGCAGAACATCTGCGAAAACAGCGAATGCCGTTAGCTGAAGCGACGAGGGAGACCGCTCTGTCCCGACTGCGTCCGGTTCTGATGACCGCACTGGTCGCGAGCCTGGGCTTCCTGCCCATGGCGCTGTCATCCAGTGACCGTGCTGAAATGCAGCGTCCGTTGTCATCGGAGGTCTGATCACCTCGACGCTGCTGACGTCGCTTGTTGTGCCAGCGATCTATCCGTGGTTTGCTCGAGGGCTCTCGTTCAAAGAGGACAGCGATGACGCTCGCCCAACGCCAATAGAATTTGCTGAATCTCCCTCGATCGACTTCGAGCTCCCGGGGATTTGAGCAAACTTCCACTCTGCATCCCGCGTGCAGGCGGCCCAGTTGGTAAGCAGAAGTGAACAGGGTTTACCACGGTGTTTCGTGGCAAACCCTGTTATTGAATCAGCTCGGTCGGCGATCAACCGCACTGTGACTGCGACAGCTGTCCGCAGGATCACTGAACGGAATTTTGATACCGTTTGGCACTCGTGATTCTTGCAGGCTGCGACCAGGATGCCTGCTGAACGGGCGGCCGTCCGTTGAAGGAATTCTGAATGATCGCCGCGGAGGCAGGCGATGGTCCGGGCCACTCGTGATCGCCGTGGATATCTCCGGCAATCACTGGGCGAGCGTAAACGGTCCCGTGCATCGTACCGCCGATCAAGGGTGCCGTAGCTCGCTGTGATGGCATTGACTGAAACTGCGGCGGCATCATTTGAACTGTCATCGGGGCCGTTCTCATCTGAGCCATCGGCATCTGAACGGACCGTGTCGGCACTGACTGCCAGCCGGAAGACTGTGGCATCGGCATCATTGCCGAGTTGTTGGCGAAGTTGGCGGACTGTGGCTGACGGTACATGACCGTTCCATAAGCTGGTCGAAACGCTGTTGTCTGCCGATAGCCAGGATTGTTCCATGCGGTCGAGTGACCAGGATTCGAATACCAGCGACTCAGCGATGTGTAAGGGGCAATGTTGTTGGGCTGTCCCATCGACATCTGTGACATCGGCATGGAGCCCGGCGACATCAGCATCGTGCTCTGCGGCACCGTCGGCGTTCCGGATTCATACTCCGACTGCGGAAGTCCGCCGTCTGATCCGCAGCAGCCCGAGCCTGAATTCATCTCCGGATAGCCACTGCCCTGCATCAATTCAGCGCCCGGCATGTACTCGGAACCAGGCATCATGCCTGCCGTGTCGTCGCCGCAGCCGCAGTCATCCCCGAAGCTACCGCCGTAGTCACCGCAGCAGCCAGAATCCATCATGGGATTCTGCATCATCGGCATCTGCATGGCGGGTGCCGACATGACGTACTGCGTTTGTGGCATCATCATGGCGCGGCGGCGATGCAGCCAGGCTCTTCGCAGACGACCACGGTGAACGGGCATCGGTCGCCATGATGTCATTGGCAACGGAGCGGGCTGATACTGCATCATGGGTTGCGGCATACATTGTGATCCACACGGATCGTTGCAGTTGCCGCCGTACGGATTCACCATGCCCGGCATCGGCATCGGCCACTGTCGCTGATTCTGCCACTGTCCCTGATTCTGCATTTGATACGGAGCCGGCATGGCGGGAAAGAAGGGTGCGACCATTGGAGCAGTCATGCCGCACGACGGCCCGTACGGCGCAAACAACGGGCACGGCGCAAACCACGAACACGGATTCAGAAGACGCGGGAAAACCGGGTGGTAGCAAGAGAAGGGACGACCGGGATAGTGTCCCAGTGTTCCCTGTTGATTCCGCAGGTAGCCATAGCCGAGCCAGTCATCGATGCAGCGACTGACACCATATGGATTGGGACCATATCCGTAGCTGTTGCCGGTGTTCACATATCCATAGTCGCCACCGTTGTAGCCGCCGCAACCGCCGAACAGCCAGTAACACGGATCAAGGATCGGTATGTAAATGCCGGCGCTGGCGGTCGATGTCATGGAACACAACAGAGCGACCGTCAGAAGCAAGGTTCTGATGCGGAGTCTCATACAGGTTTCCTTGGAGAAACAGAGAGAACTGAGGTCACGACGGAGAACCGGGCGAATGCCGGCGTGAGATCCCGTCGCGAGGTGAGACCGAGGAAGTTAGACGCTCAACGCCTTCAGGAAAATTCGAAGTTGACTCAAGCTGGGACGCAAATCAAATTCGGTCGAACATGAAAAATGCTGATCGGCTGCTTTCGCCGCTTACCGCAATTGATCGGCAAGCAACCACAGGACGATCAGGACTGCAATCGATACGGCGATCGGCAGAATCCGCTTTCGCCAGGCAAAAGTTGCCGATCCGTCCGCCGCTGCGTCCGATGGCAATGATGACTCATGCGGTTCGAACAATTCCACAACGATCGAACGCCGTGATGTCGCGGCTGCGTTGCGGTGATCCACCAGCGGCATCGAATCGTCACCGGTTCCGATCAAAATCTCACCCAGGCGACCCTGAAACTCCCGCGCGCTCCATGGTCTTTGGGCTCCGGCGGAAGTGCCTGTTGTCTCAAATCTTGCCAGCAATCGTTCCATCATCACGCGCGTCGTGACCTTGCCTTGCTCGGGTTCTTCGTCGTCACTGCACGCCTGCAGAAGTCGACTCAGCAAACAGGCAAGATCACGCAAGTCCTGATCGACGTCCTCGCGCGAAGCTAGCGCACGGATTGTGATCAGGGCCGGGCCGGAACTCGCAGAATCATCTGCCACTGCCGCCGCTTTGAGCCAGCGCGCAACTCCAAAGTCGATGACAGTCACCTGCAGGTTGTCCGACAGCAATACGCTTTCGGCTGACAGCCCGCCGTGAGCCAGGCCCAGATTATGAGCTAACTGCAGGGCCGAGCACACCTGCCAGCCAATCTCAATAATGTCTTCCGACGAAAAGCGGCGACCTGCTGTCAGTTGATCGCACAGGCGAGCGAAATCGCTGGTTTCGGTCGCCAGCAGCAACGCACCTTCGGATTCACCGTAACCCAGAAACTTTACGATCGACTGATGCTGCAGCATCGCCAGCATCGCCCGATCCAGCTTAACTGCGCGTCGAAATTCCGGGAGCTGCGAAATTTCCGCAGAGAACACGGTGAGCCACACAGCTTCGCCCGTGTCCCTGTGAATTGCCGTGAACAGGCACCGCTCGGGAGATGAACGCAACTCGCGCCCGATCTCGAAATCTTTCAGGTCCAGGTCGGTCACTGAAGGTATCTCGCCGAAGTGCTTCGCCTATCCTGTGAAATCCGACGGATTGCCGAACATGCCACGCCCGCTGCTGCCAGGTGTTCCCTTGCCACCCCGCAGATTTTCGTTGCGAGGCCGTTTAGGTTCCGGCGGAGCCTCCGGCTCAGGAGCCCTGCTGCGTTGTTCCGATTGCGGTGGCTCTGGTCGTTTCTCCAGCGCCTTAAGCGACAAGGAGACACGCTTGCGTTTGGAATCGACTTCCACGACCTGAAAATCGTGGGTCTCACCGACTTTCAGGACTTCGCCGACGCTGCCCACGCGCCGCCATGCGAGTTCGCTGATATGAACCATGCCTTCAAGGCCGGGTTCAAGTTCAATAAACGCGCCAAATTCGGAAATCCGCGTCACCTTACCCGACACCGTACTCTGCGGAGCATACCGTTCGCTGGCACTGGTCCAGGGATTCTGAGCCAGTTGCTTCATCCCCAGGCTGATTCGTTTCTTCTCAGCATCCAGTTTCAGGATTTTGACATCCACCTGTTGCCCTTCGGTCAGCACGTCCTTCGGATGATTGATCCGCGTCCAACTGATTTCGCCGATATGGAGGA
>JAYTAK010000729.1:0-3557 GCA_043737515.1 Candidatus Kuenenia sp.
AACGAAACGCTGGCAACCCTGCATGTGAATCGCTCCGGCCAGCCGCGCGGTTCTCAGGTCATCCGTAAAGATGAATGCCTGGCAATCGGATCGGATCCAGGCGCTGACATCTGCCTGGTTGATGATGACGTGGCATCGACGCACTGCATGATTATGGCCCGAGGCGGTGTCGTGACGGTGCGCGACTGTTTTTCCGAGACCGGCACGTTTGTCGATGGCGTGCGAGTCCGTGATACACAATTGCTGGCGAATGCTGAACTGCGAGTCGGGAAGACCACGATCTCGATAAAGCTCAGCCGCAGCGCGCCGAATCCCGCTCAGTCGTGCCCTGATGAATCGGGTGGCCGGGGCTGGACTGAGCGGAGCGAAGGAAGCCCCGGAGTTTCGGGCAGGCACCCTCCAACCACGGCCATCCAGCAAGCGGAGAAGCGAAACACAGAAGATTCATCGAGGCGGATCAGCAGTCTTGAATCGCAGTTGCAGCAGGCAAACGCGGAGATCGAAGTTCTGCAGAGCCGACTGACGGCAGTCACCGTCGTCGCTGCTCCGCAGATTGATCCTTACGCGGACGAGATGCTTGAATTGCTGCGTGCCGAAATCGTCGATCTGCAGAATGCACTCGCGGATCGCGATCAGACATCTGTCTCCCGGTCTGCGTTCGATGTCGATGCAGAAGCTGACAACATGCTTTCTAAACCCGATTCCGAAAAGCTCGTGGAACGACTTGAACAGTTGCTCCAGGAGTTGCAACAGCGCGACGATCAGATTGCCACCCTGACGGAACTCCTGGAGATCGCTGAAGCCGCAAATCGGGCTGAACGCGAGGAACGCAGTCAGATTGATTCCTGGCTTCGTGACATCGAACGACGCTGCAGTGATCGCGAACATGATTGGCTCACGCAACGAACTAAACTCCAGTCGGAGATGGCGGCCATTGCTGCAGAACGCGATCGCGCAGAAGCCGCATTGAGTGCGAACTCATCCAACGTCAAACTCGAAGCGGTGCAAAATGTTTTGACAAGCCTGCGTGATACAGCCGAAGCGCAGCGCCAGAAACTGCAGAATGCTGAGCAGACTATCGCTCAACTGCAGCGGGAACTGGAGTCAGCAAAGTACGTCCAGCCGCGCGAAGAGCGAATGCAGCTTGCCGAAGAACGGTCGGAAATTGCGAGACTCCGTCAGGAACTGGAAGTCGACAGGCAACGAAAACAAAACCCGGTTGTCAACGATGATAACCTGAAGTTTCAGGCACTCAGGAATCATTTGAAAGAGATTCACGAACAGGAACGAATGGAACTGAAGGAACGCAACGAGCGCAAGCTCAGCAGCCGCATCGCCAGACTTTGGCAACGACTGGATGGCAGGTAAGACCATGAATGCCACATCCACTGAATTGGAATACGATGTCGCTGCGACACAGCAATCACAGCATCAGAAAATGCTGCTGTTCGCCCGTCGTCTGGACACAATGGGACGTCGGACTGAACAGTTTCTGTGTGAACAACTGGATCAGTTGAAACTGGCGATTGATGAATTTGAATCTGAAAAGGCGGCGTGGCGAAGACAGTTCCAGCGGGAATCAAACGAACTTCGACAGCAGCGAGACGAAATTCAACAGATCCAGCCGGCGAACTCCTCCGGGTCTTCCGGAGCGAACGACGCGGCCCGGGGCTCTGCCCAAATGCTGCGAGAGATGGCTGAGGTTAACGCCAGAAAGAGCGGCGCAGAACCTCTCAGATTTCTCGTTCAGCCTGGCAAGGCCAGTACGATGCAGGTTGGCCTGCTGATGTTCGAAATCTCGAAGCTCAACCGTGACCTTGGTGGTCGTGGTCTGAGGTTCGAAATTGAAGATGTCCGCTCACCTCGAAAGCGACTGTTCGCGCGAATCAGCGGCTCAGACGGCGACGGCGAAATTCTGGAGCTGACGGCCTTTCCGTCGCTGCCACTTTCAGGCCGCGGTGCCCACGTTGCCCTGGATGTCGATAATACAGACCAGCTTGAAGACTGGATCACATTCAAGTCGCGTCTGCTGCAGTCATCTCTCGTGAACAGTGATCTGGGACAGGTTTTCAGTAACTGCAAGTCTGTGAAACACATCGAAAAGTCCGGCAGCGTGGTTCGGGAGGCAGCCAGACGTGCGGAAAGCAACGGTTCCGGGAACATTCAGGAACCAAATTATCCTTCTTCCGCAATGTGGGCCGGCACGTCCGTCAATGCCATTCAACAGCAAGTGGCACGACTGGAGAACTGCTACGAACGTCTCTCGATCGACTGCGGACTGTTCATCCACGTTGAGATTCGTTCCGTGCCACAGACTAAATCTGCGGACCAGATGTAATGCATTGTCACGGTTGAGGTCGGGGGTGGCCGGGGTTGGAGAGCGCTAGCTCGAAACCCCGGGGCTTCCTTCGCTTCGCTCAGTCCAGCCCCGGCCACCCAAACCAAATCTCCTGGTCTGACGACGCATTAATCAACAAACACAAACTCATTGCCGTTCAGCAATGACAAACACAACTGCGTCAGAGCATCATCCCCCGAGTCTGTCACGAAACTTTGTGCGTCGGCAAGTTCGTCGGCGACCGGATTGCGATTCAGGATGAGCTGGAACGCTTCGGTGATCTGTTGATCGACAACGGTTGCAGTTTCACGAATCCGACCTGCGATGAGTTCGGCCATCCTGAATGAAAACTCAGAATTCAGCAGGTGCAGTGCCTGCGGTGCGGTCGTCGAGACGTTGCGGACGGAACAGCTTTCGTTGGCGGTCGGTCGGTCAAAGGCTTCGAAGATCGGGAATCGCAGATTGCGGCGGGCGAAGACATAGATGCTCCGACGGTTGTGCTCAGACGTGTCTTCGGTCACGTTCCATTGATCCTTCAGCAGCGTGCTGCGGAGTTCGATCGGCAACGGCGGTCGAACTCCCGGACCTCCGGTTTTGCGGTTGAGGATTCCCGCGACCGACAACATCGCATCGCGAATGACCTCGCCCTGCAGTCGCTGCCGGGGAAAACGCGAAAGCCACTGCAGATCGCGATCCTTCTCCAGCGCCGCCTTCCATGCAAGCACTTCGTCGGCACTCGCGTCGTCCTGCCTTCGGCTGCGCTGCCGGTACGTGGCGGATGTCACAAGCAGGCGGTGCAGTTGCTTCACGCTCCAGTCCTTGTCAACCAACCAGTTGGCCAGCCAGTCCAGCAATTGCGGGTGCGATGGTTCCATTCCCATGATGCCGAAGTCGTTCGGTGTCGGGCTGAGGCCCGTCCCGAAGTGCTGCTGCCAGATGCGATTCACCATCACGCGGGGTGTGAGCGGATGTGCGGGATGCACGAGCCAGCTCGCCAGGGCCATTCGTCGGCCATTGGAGTTCTGTTGCGGCGAAACGGCATAGTGGAGAGATCCTGATTCCAGGACTCGCAACACGTCCGGAGTGACTTCAACTCCCGGTCGCCGATAGTCGCCACGAATCATGACGTGACTTGTTTGCTTATGCGGAAACTGTTCCTTGAGTCGCGTGACGGACTCATTTTTCTTCAGGCTGATCGTTGGTTCAAAAATCGCCCGCA
>JAYTAK010000730.1:0-8107 GCA_043737515.1 Candidatus Kuenenia sp.
CAGCCAGCAGGCGCGGTCGTTTGGCAGTGCAGCGTTGTCGTGTCGGACGGCGATGAAACGAGTGTCGTGGTCATGGGTTGATTCGTGAATTCAGGTTTCGGGCGTTGGTTGGAATCCGCAATGTTGTGCTGTTGACGATACTGGAGAAGTGGAATCACAGTCGCGGAGCGACTGTGCTATGTAGACCGGTCGCTCCGCTTTCGCCGCTGCCTGATCCGCACTGGTCCGGATCTGGCCCGCAAGTGTGGTTGATAGTCCTCGGTAAACATCGACAATCTTTTTCATGCGGCGATCAAAGCCGAAGCGCCGTTCGATGGTCTGCCGCCCGGAGGCTGCCAGATGAATTCGCAAGTCTTCGGACAGCACACACCGCTGCATGGCGTCGTGCAGCGCGGCTTCATTGTCGATGGGAACGACGAGACCATTCTGCTGATGCTGCACAAGGTTCGGGATGCCGTTACAGTTCGTCGCCACGACCGCGCGCTGTGAGGCCATTGCTTCCAGTACGACGTTCGGCAGGCCTTCACGCAGACTGCTGAGTACGAACAGATCGATCGCACGGTAGAGTTCGCGCGGGTCAGGCAGGAATCCGCAGAGTCGAATGTGGTCCTGGAGTTCCAGATCATTGATCTGCCGCTGCAACGGGTCGCGCAGATGTCCTTCGCCTGCAATGGCCAGGCCAATCGGGTGCCCTGCGTGAATCAGTTTTGCGGTCGCATTGATGAGGTGATGAAACCCTTTTTCTTCCGACAGGCGTCCAACGGCACCCACGAGAAAACGCTGTGAATCAAAACCGAAGCGAGCTTTATCAAGCAGTGTCGGCGGCGCGATGGAATAATCATCCAGCACGATGGCATTGTCAATCTGGTGCAGTCGCCCGACGGGTACGCCGTTTTCGACGCAGCGATCGTGCAGATCCTGAGACACACAGATGATTTTTTCGTAACGCTTCATGCAGAAGCGATCGATTTTGTAGTACAGCGGCGTCTTCGCCGTGAACCGCACCCAGCCATGCGCCGTCGTGACCAGATGCATGCGGTGGAATCGACGCACCAACAGTCCAAGCGCGTTGCTCTTGTAGTCATGTGCATGCCAGACACTCACGTTGCGATCGCGGCAGATGCGAATGCAGTCTCTCACGACGCGCCAGTCGAACGGGCCGCGATCATCGATGCCGATGATTTCTGCACCGGCGGCAGCGGCTTTGCGTTCCAGCGTCGCGAATCCCGGATCTCCCGGAGGCCGCATGAACAGGCACGCGCAGTCGATGCCGTACTCATTCAGGTAACGCGGTGAATTCAGAATCGTCTTCTCCGGCCCGCCTCCGGTGCCCGTGACGACGCGCGTGTGCAGCACGAACGGACGCGGTTCTGCAATACCGAGCAACGAGTCATGATGTCCTGAGTTTGTCATCTGCTGTTTCCTTTCAATACTTGTTCCAGCGCTGCCGCTTTGTTCTTCCAGGTTTCGTGCTGCAGGCGATTTCTGGCGGTGACCTGTGATCCCGGAATTCCGTGCGTGATACGGTCTCGTACGAGTTGACTGAACTGTGCCGGTGTCTCTGCCACATCCAGGCAATCGTTCCACGCATTCGTCGATGGCAGGCGATTGACGACGACCGGTTTTCCAGTCGCCAGGTATTCCTTGAGCTTTAACGGCTGCATGGCCCGCGTCACCGGCAGGTCAGCGTACGGCATGATGAGCACATCGGCCTGCTGAGCGATCGCCGGCAACGCCGCCAGGGGTTGCGCGGGGAGTGTTCGAACGTTCGGCAATGCCAGAATTTCGGGATCGGGATCCTGCTGCGGACCGATGAGTACAATCGTGCCGTCGGTCAGGTCGCGCGACAATCGACGCAACGAGGCTGAATCCATGCGACGATCGATGACTCCCCAGAATACAACGTTCGGGCCTCGTGATTCGAGCGTTACGCCGGACGAAGCAGGAGCCGAATTCCAGAACTCAACGTCAACGCCATGCGTCAGCAACGACGACGAACGACCTTCATCGGCGATCATTGTCTGCAGCGTTTCACTGACCGCGATCAATGAGTCGGCTCGCAGAATCATCGCGCGATCCATGCGACGCAGCGTGTCGCGGTCGAGCCCCGGCCACTGCGAAAAATCATCGACGCAATAGTACACCCAGCGATCAACCGGCAACGCATCGGGCAGATCAGCCGTGATCGGCAACGTGGTCAGCCCGACAACCGGTTGCGGCAGTTGCGTAATCAGACTGGAGAGTTGATTTGACAGCAGCCAGCGATTGAGTCGCCGGTCTCGCCCGCTGCCAAACCAGGGCCACATTTTCGGATTGATGACGGTAAGATTCGGATGTGACAGTGCTGAGCCCGGGGCCGAAGTGTCGAACTTCGCAGAAACGTCTTCCGTGGGTTTCTTCGAGAGTTTAGCACTGCCCCATTGACGCAGTTTTTCGGTGACGCGTTTCATCGTCTGCACGTCAAACCGCGGCGCGCGAGTGCCGATCGTGTTGACCCACAGCACCGGGTATTGATCCAACAGGTTCCGCACCAGATGCTGGCACGACGATGGATGACGTCCCCAGTCGTCGGAGAAGACGAGCAGCGAGCCGATAGATCGGGACTGAGGGCACTCGGCGATCATGAGTGACCTCCTGCGGCTGCCTTGGTGTCGGAGTGCGGGATGCGTTGTTCGCGGGGCGAATGATGGCGATGGCCACGGTTCAGGACTTCGCGGTAAACATCGCGGTAGCCGTGCAACATACCGTTGAGCGAGAATTTTTCGACAGCGCGTTGCGCTGCGACGTCGGCCATGCGTGCGCGGAGATCGGGACGGCGATAAAGTTCGATCAATGATTTTGCCAGTGAAGCATGGTCGCCGGACGCGGCCAGAAATCCCGTGATGCCGTGTTCGACAAGTTCGGGAAGGCCACCGACGGCGGTGGAAACCACCGGTCGTCGTGCTGCCATGGCTTCGATGACCGTCAGCGGAATACCTTCGCTGATGCTGGACATCAGAAACACATCGGAAGCCGCCAGGAGATCGGCCACATCTTTCCGAGTCCCGGCCAGCGTGACAGTTTGTGCAAGTCCTCGGTCGCGAATTGTCTGTTCAATCGCTGCACGCTGATCGCCGTCACCGGCCAGCAAGAGCCGCAGTCCGGGAATTTCTTTACGTGCGGCGTCAATGGCGCGCAGCGCGGTTTGGTGATCTTTGAGTTCATGCAGTCTCGCCACCAGCACGGCGACGAAATCGGTGGCCGCGTAGCCGAACTCGGCACGAATCTTTTCACGAGATCCGGCGGATGGCTTGCTCAGCGACTGCAGATCCACGCCGTTGTAGATGACTTCAACACGGGACTCCGGCAGACCTTCGTTATCGATCAGTGCCTGACGCACGGCATTACCGCAGCCGATGAGTCGATCGCAACCGCGGAGCATGAGTCTGTTGACGACCGCTCGTTTGCGACTTGGAAGATCGGGGAAATGTCGTCCGTGTTCGGTGAAAACAACCGGACGGCGACCGAACAGACCACGACTGAGCATTGACTGGAAAAACGGCGTGTACTGATGGGCGTGCAGAATCTCCGCACCTTCACGATCAGCAAACTCGCGCAGTCGCTTCGCGCAGCCACGATCGATGCCCGGCTGGCGATGTAAGTGTTCGACTATAAATCCGTCTCGCTCCAGGCGTTGGCCAATCTCGCCGATTTCATCCAGCACCGCCACGACACAGCGAAACTCGTCGCTCAACAGACGCAGCATCTGATCGACCAGCACTTCCGCTCCACCAACTCCCAGCGCATGGATTACGTGGCAGATCGTGGGGCGATCGTCGATGGACGTGAGTCTAATTTGTGGATGTGTAGCCTGGATCATGGATAAAACCTCCGAAGTGCCTTCCATGCACACGTCAATCGCCCTGGATGTAAGGCCTTGATGCCGGCGATGAGCAGTCTCCCCGGCGATTTGATCAGCTTCTTAATACGCAGCTTCTGTGGCACGAACATCGACCATGGGCCGACATCGTGCGTTGCCTGACATGCGGGGATCAGCGTCGGTTCGCAGGTGCGGTGGAAGACGTCGCGATGGCCTTCGGTCATCAGGATCGAGAGGCATCGAGCTGTCAGGCGTGCGTTTCCAAACGCGGCCAGATCCTGCCATGCGGCTTCGTTGATTTCGTCGGCTTTGGTGTGCATGGCAGCGGCGAGTGTGGCATCGTCTTCGCATGACGCCGCGATCCGCATTACGTTGGCTTTGCGAAAATCCTGAGCGGCCCAAGCTTCGGTCGGATACTGCAGTTCTTCGGGCCGATCCAGCGTGCGGCGTTCGTTGGCCGCCATCCAGCGTCCGTAGGTCTTCATCACATCGCGGCTGTACGAATACATGGCATCGAACTGCTCCGCGTCGCGCTTGGCGAGCAGATAGCGGCCCAGTGAATTCAAGAACACGGTGTACGACCAGTGGCCTTCCGCGTCGAGCAAATGCAGGTCGTCAGGATTCTGTGAAGGATGCACACAGCGGCGGATGAGTTCTTCCAGCTTGTCCAAATAGCGATCAGCACCTGTCAGCAGCCATGCATCCAGTAAGGCATTGATTGAGTTTCCAGCACCGCGGCCGGGTCCGTGAAACTCTTCGAACACGGTGGCGGAAGCAGCGCCGGTGGGGCCATTGTCGAGCAGTCCGAAGACCGTGTTGCGACCATTATCCATCTGGATCACCCAGTCGGCCAGTGACAGCACAGATTCGCGTGCTTCCGGGCTTCCGCTGAGAAAGTGATAATGCAGCAAACCAGTCGTGTAGTTATGTTCGCAGCTCGGACCACCGCCGTAGGATTGGCCAGGTTTCTGGTTGTGGCGTGAATACGTGCGGTGGGTACTCGTACGCGCATCGACGTAGTGATCGGTGTGCCAGAACAGACCGCCGTTGAATGCGGCTCGATCTTCCGTGGTGTGATAAATGTCGATATCCATTACGTGCCGTGCCAGTGGGTAGAGCAGATCGAACCATTTGAGATCGCCGGTCGATGCCAGTTGCAGGATGCCGCCAAAGATCATGTCGAACTGGTTGTTGTAGTGCGATACGATCGTGTTTGAGCCGGTGTAATGTGTTTGCTCATGATCGGCCGGAATTTCGCCGAAATTTCGCCAGCCGTATTCGTCGATTGAAGCTCGCCGCGCGTCGAGGCTGAAGTCGCCGGATGTGGCGTCGTGCAGGTATGTGGCAAAACGCGATGTTTCATCGCACGATTGCCAAGTGGGATCCGACCGTAGGGTGGGACAAGGTAACGCAGCGCCCGCCGGCCCACCATTCACGGTGCCACTGTCTTCAACGCCATCACTCGCAGGGCAAGCATTGGTGGGCCGGCGCGGCGTTGCCGCTGGTCCCACCCTACGAGAAGCACAATACCACGGAAAGACGTTGGATTCTGCAATCGACAAGGCTGATTGCACCAGCCGAGGCGCGTCATGGACCCAGTCGAGATCGTTGACGTGGCCTGTGCCGGACCCTGTGGACACCCAGAACGCCTGCGTCTTTTGTTCACCACCCTGAAGTTCGTATGTCACGGAAGGCAACGCCGGGAAAAGTCCGACTTTGAGCGTTCCACTGCCCGCCGCGACGCTGCCAGGGAACTGCTGCCAGAATTCCGGCACGGCGACGGCGACGTACGATGAATCGCCTTCGACCAGCAGCGTTGGTTCGGCGCGGAGCCCGTCCGTCGTCTGTGAATCAGTCGTGACCTGGTATCCGCGTCCGTTGACTTCCACCTGTCCCGAGGCTGTGACGTGATTTGTGCTGTTCCAGTTTGTGCCGCCGCTGCTGAATTGTTGCAGAACGACTTCAGACGACGTGGCACGGATTGCGTGATCTCGTTCCGCTTTCCAGTGCGTCGTCGCGCTGGCCGGGACTTCGTCACTGCTGACGACAACTTCCAGGCTGCGAAATACAAAAGATCCCGGATCGCCAAGATCCCAGAGTCCGCCCGCATGTCGGGCTCGGCGTGTGTTGCGAATACGGGTTTCCGCCTGCAGCAATCCGGCCGAGACCCAGTGCGTCAGCCGAAGCTGGAGCGTGACAAAAGGCATCGACTGAATTCGGGCGGCGACGAGATAGACCTGCCGAATCGGGCCGACAACTTCTTCGCCAATGCTGTCGAGCTGAAGCGGCAGACTTTGGCCGTGCGAATCGCGGAGGACAGGGGCCAGACGAATGGTCCGCTGTGTTGGTGGATCGCATGTCAGATCGCGCGTGATGATGCTGATCTCACCTTGAACGCACTTGACGGTCGTCAGGTTGTCAGCCGCAGCGTATTTCGGAGCCTGATTTTCGCAGGAGGCGACGACGCACAAGTCCTGACCGCTGCTGCTGACTTCCGGAGCAATGAAACTGGCCAGCATCCAGCGGACGCTGCCGTCGTTCCAGCGGTTAAGTACTTCGAACTGGGCCGCGACTGGGAATTCGAATCCCGAAACCTGTCCGCTGGTAACGTCCGTGAGACGGGCTTTCGGAATGCACAGACCAGCGACGACCGGCACGTTGTGCGCAGGAGTGGATCTGGACCGCAGCATTGTCGGAATCGTGACCGATGGCTGAGTCTCGCGATGAGTTCCAGGTGATTGATTCAAGGCCATGTCAGTGGACGACCGCTTTGGACGCGGGCCTCAGAGAAGGTCGAGTCGAACTTGAACCCCAGGCGTCGAGCCAGCGGGCGAGGATGAGCAGGCTCCAGAGGAGTTGGCCGTGACGACCGATACCTTTGCAATGGGATTCGAACAAGTGACGAGCGTTTGCGACGTTGACAAACTGAGCGATGGCACCATGCGGATTCAGGACGTGTGTACGGACCTGGTCGCTCAATGGGCCTCGGAGCCATTGATCGATCGGGATTTCAAAGCCCTGTTTGCGGCGATTGACCACATCCTTCGGCAGGCGAGATTCGAACAGTTGCTTCAGCATCCACTTCTTGGAACCATTGCGGATCTTGAATTCGGACGGCATTGAAGCGGCAAGCTCCATCAACTTCCAGTCGATAAATGGCGGACGCACTTCGAGTCCGAATCCCATGCTGGCTCGATCGACCTTCGTCAAAAAATCGTCCGGCAGCAGGACATTCGTGTCCGCCGACAACATGCCGCTCAGTGCATCCCGATGCCCGTGTTCAAACGCCGTAATGATCGATCGTTCGGGATGGTGGCCATTCAGGGAGGTCGCAAAGTCGCGGTTCAATAAACTTCGACGCATGGCCTGTCGACAGGCGGAGACCGTGTTTGCGTATGCTTCTGCCGGATTGCTCGACAGATTCTGCAGCAGCGTTTTCAGCCGCAGTGAACGCGGCAGCCAGTCCGCCTTTGGCCAGATGGCCGCCATGGGTTTCAGGACCAGTGAGCGAACCATCGCGGGAATGCAGTTGCGCAGCGTCGCCTCGTTCAGATCGTGGGTGTAGCGTGCGTAACCGCCAAACAGTTCATCGCCGCCGTCACCGGAAAGGACGACTTTGACATGCTGTGCAGCCAGTCTCGACACGGCCATGGTGGGCAGGGCAGAAGCGTCGGCAAACGGTTCGTCGTATAGAAACACCAGATCATCCAGGTCGCGGGCGGCTTCCGGAGTGACGATTTCTTCCGTGTGATGACATCCGAAATGCTGCGCCACTTCGCGGGCGAAAGGGAGTTCGCTGAATTCTTCTTCATGGAAGCCAATCGAAAATGTTCTGACCGGATCTGACCGAAGTCCGGCCATCAGGGCGACGATCGCACTGCTGTCCAGTCCGCCGCTCAGAAATGCACCGACCGGAACATCGGCGACGAGATGTGCGTTGACGCTTTCGCGAAGTGCTGCGTCGATGCGCTGCTTCCATTCATCAACAGACGATCGATCTTCGTGATCAAACGACAGTTGCCAGTACCGTTTCGGGGATGCCTGAAATGCGGTGAGCGAGACGTGCAGGCGATGCGCCGCAGGAAGTTTAGAGACGCGACTGAAGATGCTGCGCTGGCCGGGAATGAATCCGAATGTGAGATAATCTTCGATGGCGGCCGGATCGATGGATCGATCGATGTGCGGATGTGCGAGCACGGCTTTCAGTTCGGAACCGAAGACCAGTTTTTCGTTGTCGCGATAGATGAA
>JAYTAK010000731.1:0-8084 GCA_043737515.1 Candidatus Kuenenia sp.
GCACAGAATTTCGCCTACGCCTACGGCTCGCTGTTAAACGATCATTCTCCCACAGTAGAGTCACCAACGTGCGAAGCCTTGCCGGAGTCCGCAATGAAAACCGCTGTTCAATGGTCAGTCGTCCTGGCAGACCTCGAAGAATCTGCGGCTGAAAACGACTCAGCCCCGGTATTTTTTGCCCGGCTGCTGAGCGAACTCACGGCAGCGCTGGAGGCCGATGCCGCCGCGTGCTGGATGTTCGATCACGAACAATCCGTGGGTCTCCTGGCAGAGTACAAGTTTTCCACGATGGGACTTCGCGACGATCTGCAGGGCACGCGCCTGAACCAGCGAATTCTGAGCGACACTTTCTTGACGCGGACTGCCAGAGTTGTCCCGTTTCAGGCACGGAACAGTCCGACCACTGCGTTCGCGTTATTGGTGCCGATATTCCACAAAGGCAACTGCATTGGTGTCATGGAATTCTTCGCCAGTGGAGAGCCGTGGCAACTGAATTCCGAAATTCAGCGCGATCTCGATTCCGTCACCCGTCTCATCGATCAGTATCTCGAACGGTTGGAGCAGTTAACTCGCGTCACTGATCCATCCGGCTTTCTGGAAGACTTTGCAGCCTTTACGGCCGAACTGCACGGCAGCCTCGATCCTGCCGTCGTGGCCGTGACCGCCGTCAACGACGCTGCGTCGATTCTCAAGTGTGACCGTGCCACCCTGCTGCTGCTGCAGCGTGGTTCGCGCTGGGATGTGATTGCCGTCAGCGGACGCGGTCCTGTCAACCCGCGATCGAATCAGATCCAGCTTCTGCAGCGGCTGACGCAAATTGCGACCGGCGCGCGTGACGTGTTAATGTACACGGGCAAAAACGACGCCATTCCATCACCAGTCGCTGAGACACTGGCAGCCTACGTGGGTGAAAGCGGCAGCCGGATGCTGATGCTGCGTCCGTTGTTTCAGCCTGTCGCCCAAAAACACGGCGAGACCGAAAAGCGTTCGTCGGATCGCAAAGACGGTCACCTGGTGGGCGCGATCGTGTTGGAACAGTTTGCCACCAGTCGGCCTGGCCCCGTGTTGCAGAAGTACGTTGCTCCGATCTGCGACCAGATATCGCTGGCGATGTCGAACGCACTTGCTTACCAACGAATTCCATTGCTTCCGTTGCTGCGGTTTCTGGGTCAGCAGTTGGAACACATGCGAACGCAGGCATCGGCGAAAGTCGCGATCGGGCTTTGCTGCTGTGTTGCCGTGGTCGCCGTCCTGTTGAATACTCACGCCGAATACCATGTCAATGCAAACGGCAAACTGATGCCTGCCGTACAGCGTCGTGTGTTCACAGAATTCGATGGCGAAGTGGATCGAGTGCTCGTACATTCGGGTGACAGAGTCAATGCCGGCACGCCATTGATCACGCTGAAGAACGACGCCTTTGGAGACGAACTGCTGCTCCTCCGAGGTCAGCGCGATGAACGCCGCAAGTCGCTCCTTGGACTGAATTCTGAGCTGCACAGTGCATCCAGGACCGGCAACCGGGAACACTTGCTTCAACTGCAGGCAGCCATTGAGCAATGCCGGATCGACGTGGCCAGCCTGCAAAACAAGATCGACCAGGCCGAAAAAAAGATCGAGCGCATGACTCTGCGAGCCCCGATTGCAGGCACCGTGGTGACTTTCGTGGACGAACAACAATTGATCGGGAAACCCGTCCGCCGAGGCGACACGTTGCTGGAGATCATGGATGAAAGCGGTCCATGGCGTCTGGAGCTTGAGGTTCCGGAGCATCGCATGCATCACGTTCAGCATGGCATTTCCACCTACGGCGACGAAGTGCCGGCATCTTTCAGGCTCACGGCAGATCCCGCCCACGAGTTTTCAGGACGGCTGAGCCACACTGCCGAGCGATCGACCATCGGTCTGGAAAACGGCTCCGTCGTAAAAATTGACGTGAGCCTGAATGACACGTCCGATCTTCCAAAACGCATTGGTGCGGACGTCCGTTCAAGACTGGAATGCGGCGACTACACCCTGCTGCACGTCTGGTTCGGCGACGCTGTGGAATATGCCAAACGCGAATTCTGGTTCTGAGCCGTCCTCAGGAAATACGTGGTGTGTACACAATACTACAGGAAGCAATGCCGACACCTTTTGTGTCTGATTTGTTTGTACTTTGTGTCTGACACTGTTTGTGTTCCCCATCCCGGTCCGCTCCGACGACGAACTCGACGATTTATGTCACGATGGTATCGGGTCAGTTACCAATCACCTTTTGCACTGCTTCTCGGATGACCTGAATAAAACCCGCCTGAACTTCGCGCAACGCAGCGGTGATCTCGGGCGGAGCCTCGTCGGGGTCGCCGGCGTTGTAGGGCGGATGCGGCGCGTACTGGTTGGCCAGTTGAACTGTCTGACACATCGCCTTGCCTGCCTCAGGGTCCTGGGCACCGCGAATTTTTTCGACCAGGCTCAGCGCCAAATCAATTGATGACGAAATGCCGCCACCGGTAAAACGATTGTTCTCAATCAATGCTCGCGGATAAGAATTCACATCCACCATGATCTCTGGAAATAAACTCAGATTCTCCAGTTGGCTCCAATAAGTTGTGGCGTGATGCTTATTCAGCAGTCCAGCCGTCGCAATGATGAACGCTCCCGTGCAGACGGAACCGACCCAGGTGGCATGTTCAGCAAGTGACTGTATCTGAGCAATAAATCTGCTGTCGAGCATGGCATCAGCGACGCCAGCGCCACCGCCAGGCATGAACAGAATGTCCACTTTGGGTGCGTTTTCAAAGGTGTAGTTGGGCAACACTTTAACGCCTTCTGTCGTCGCAACCGGCCCTGGGGCAGCCGCAATCCATACGGGTTTGAAGCCAGCGCCGGTGAAGGGCGCAAAAATCTGGGTGGCACCCGCAAAATCCAGCAACGTGCAGTCTTTGTACAGCGGAAATCCAACGACGATTTCATCCATGCTACTCATTGTTCACGTCCTTCGTTTGATTACTGGAGATCGTTTGCTTCCTGGAAGCAATCAGTTTTCTGGTCACAGCCAACACTGTATCGACTGACATAAAAGGCTCGGTTGAAACCGATTGCCAGCGCACATTCAGTTCGGAATCGAGCACGAACGTGCCGTGCAGAGGTTTTCCGTTAAAGCAATTGTAATCCCGGAAGGCAAGATTCTGTGGGTCCGCCACCAACGGAAACCGGCACTCGGCGGACTCTAACGCTGTCCGCAGAGAATCTACGCTGTCGGTGCTGATCCCGACGAGTGTTACGCCCAGTTTCTGGAACTCGTCTGCACGTGTTGAAAACGCCGTAATCTGCTCCGCGCAATGCAGGCATCCATGACCCTGGAAGAAGAACAGCACAGTTGCGTCTTTTTGGAACTCGCCCAAACTACGCACAGTGCCCGTTGAATCCGGTAATTTCCAGGACGTGGCACGATAGGGTTCTGTAACCTGAAGAGAATTTTCATTCACGGTTCCCGGCGTCGAAGAACCATGGTCAGGCAACTTCGTGGCAACCGCTGGTCCACCATTTGGGTCAACCACTTCGACTAACTGCATCATCCCCTGATCTTCATGGTCAAGGATGTGGCAGTGCTGGACGAACACTCCCGAAAAATCCTCGTACCTGGTACGCATCCTGATGGTGAAACCCTGCCGAATCACAATTGTGTCTCGCCAAACCGGGGCCTCGAGTGTCTCCTGGCCCGTGGCATCTTCCTTGATCGACAGCACTTCGAACGGGTTGACATGGATATGGAACGGATGCGCCTGCAGCGCCGTCAGCTTCCATTCATCGACCGTGCCCAGCGTCAGTTTCCGAGGGTCGCCATGCGCAAATTCTTTGCCGTCGATTGTGAACCGGGGGCCAGCGATAATGGCATAGTGGGCGGTCTGAGTGCCAACTTCGTTGGCAGGTACATTCGTCAATGTCGGTCGGCGATATTTGGTCAGCTGACTTGATTTCGGTAGCTCCATGGGTTTTGGCGTACCCGCCACCACGAGTCTGGCAATGTACTTTCGTGGCACCGCCTCGCCTTCTAATGCCTCGTTTGCGGCCACCTTTTCGTCAATCAGCAAATACTCACCGGGCGTTGCCGGCGCTTGCACCATGACATCCGATCGATAGCCCGGCCACAACTCAACCGTCTCGCTTTCCCGCACTTTGCCAAGCGACAATCCATCCACGGCGATCTCGTGCAATCTCAGTGCCGGACCAGTGCCGGTACTGGGGATCAGCTTAAGCAGGACGTCTTCGCGAACGCCCGCATGCACGAATCGCCAGCGTTCGACTGAGCCAGGCACCATCTTCAGCACAGGGATCTGGATGCCGTTGACTGTAGTATACCTTCCCAGCTTGTTCCATTTTCCAGGACCAAAAATCTTGTCTGCGTATTGCTCCTCAATGACACCGTACTTCAGACCCTCGTTGTAATACGAAATCTGCTGCAGCACAAACATGCGTTCCCGCGCTTCGCTGATCTCTGGCACCTCGTCTACGCCTCCGTCAATGATCAGCATGCCTCCCATACCGCTGGAGACTTGTGCGGCCGTGGAACCGTGGACATGCGCGTGGTACCAGAATGTGCCTGCATCGTGATCGTTGGGAATACGAATCTCATATTGCTGAGTTGCGCCAGGGGCAATCGTCAGCAGCACATTGTCGCTGATTCCCGAGGGCGAAACGTGCAGCCCATGCGTGTGCAGATTCGTGGTATTGAATCCGTGCAGGGTGTTCATATTGCCAGTGAACGTCGGCTCCGGTGCCAGGTCGTTTTTCACCGTGATGTACAGCACGTCCCCCGGACTTGCGCGCAACGTGGGACCGACCAGATTACCGTTATAAGATCTCAGAAAGACAGCGTCTTCGCCGATCGTGTTATACGCTTTTGTAACTATCAGCGTCGCTCGCAGGATTCCGCCTTGCGATCTCAACTCGCCTGGTGCAACGTAGCTCGCGTTACTTGCAATCGCCAGGGCACGCTGCTCTGGTTTGGCCAGCTGTGACTCATCCAGCGGAACGGCTGCCTCTGTGCTGGCTGGTCTTTCAAGTGTCATGATGTCATAGCTGGCCCGCAGTCGCTGTTGGACTTCCTTGATCTCGCCGCGTGTCGGTATGTCCGTATCTGTCTGCGCGCTGGCCAAAGCTCCAGTCAGCAGAACCCAGGCAAGGCAGGTCGTCCGGCAGGCCCGGTGCAGGGACTTGATGTCGTTATGAATCAGCATTTCTGTTGTTCCAATTGAAAGGGGCCCGCTATCTTTCGGTCAGAAACGTTCTTCGGTCATATGCCAGTCAATGGATACTCGCGAACGGATGAACGATGTGCGCATCATTCTTTTTTTTCCGGGCCGGGAGGTCTGACGTCCTGAATCTCAACCTGCAATTCCGCAGCCGCGCCCCTGATCTCCTCCGCAGGCGACTGGAAACCGATCTCTATCACCAACCTCCGGCGTTCCAGCATGGACGTCGCTTTTTGCAGCGACACCAGGAACTTATGCGGCTGCGTTCCACTGGAAGTATCCAATGGTGCCTGAGGAAAAATCGCGAAGCGGTCAAGCTCAGTGCGTTTCTTCCCGCCATCTGTGAGTAGATTGACGACAAACGATGAATTGCCAACCTCGGCAGGCTGGAAGGCATGGATTGTAATCGCTAATCGGTGTTCGCCTTTTCCCAGTGATTCGCGACCCTGATCGTCGATATCACAGGTCCAGATCACAGGTTTGTCAGGTGTGGCTGTCATCCTTTTGGGTCCCTTCCCTTTGCTCGCAGGATCCGGTTCGGTTTCCAGCGGAGGCTGGGGTTCAGACGGAGGCTCCGGTTCCAACGGAAGCTGCGGTTCCAAGGGAGGCTGCGTTGTCGTTGGATCCTGGCATCCCACCGACAACAACATGGCGACCAAAACACTCAACAGCCCCAGGCGCCAAAGACTTTCACAGCGATTTCGCATTACGCGGACACGACGAGTTCCCCGGCTGGGAAATCGTCGTCTCTGATCATCGCAGTCATTCTTTCTTGACGCATCGGACAAGCTATATGGTACAGACCCTGCCATCGTTTCACTCCGGCTCTTGAACCAAAACGCTCCTCCAACGAACCGAGAAATTCCGACGTCCAGCAACTAGAACGAAGCGATTTCCACGGAAGCGGGCACAACACTACCGACACTTTCCAATGTGACGCCCGGAGCAGGAATTGGAATCAACTGAACCTTGATTTCATCGTTGGTCAGCCGTTTCATGGAACGCAGCTTTTTCAGTGTCTCGGTAATGTCCAGAATAACACTGTGCAAGCGTTTGTGGGCTCCTTCTTCCGTCACGTTCGCTCCATGCCCGGCGGCACCGTGCGCAAGGAATCCGAATGTCGTCACGAAGTGCGGATCAGAATCGGGAACATCGACGGTTAAGTCGTCACGATTCAGGAATACGCGAATACCTCGCACGTCATCGCCGACGGCAATGTCTTTCAGGATCACATGCACATGAGGCGTTTCGGCATTGACATCTTCGACAGTGGAAGCTGCGACAGTTCCATCTTTGAGCTGCAGAGGTACATCCAGCGGTCGCACGGCCATCGCCATATTGCGATTCGCGCTACCCACGCGCTGCACGCCTCCGATCTCCGCACCCAAACCGGAATTTGCCAGAGCCAGCATCTGCGCCTCGCGCCGTGGTGAGGATTGCATGCCATCGGGTGTTGGCACGACATCATATCTGTAGCCAAGCGCAGCGGTATCGAGCAAATCTTTGACTTGCCTGGAGTAGGTCGTTCCATCCGGAGCGATATAGTTGTTGTCGAAATTCATTTCCAGCCAAAGAGGATCGGACGAATTCTGGCGGCCGAGGGCGTTCCAATGCGCCCAGATTCTATCGATGTTACCGTGGTGCATAAAGAAAATCGGATCGCGTGGAGATGCCGAAGTGGGCATGAACGCACCGATATTGTTATGCACCATGTTGTGCGGCGTGCGTTCCAGAATTCCCTGGTTGCCGCCACCCGCAGGTACCCACTTTGGATCCAGGTCCATTTGTGCAGAATTCCTGGTGGTTCCAAACAGCTCGTAGACAGTTTCGGCATAGATCTGATCCATCACTCCCTGCCCCACCAACGAATCGGTCAGCGCATTGCTGCCAACAAGTTCGTTGCGGTTCCGAATGTACAGCGGATTTGGCTTACCATTGTAAGTCGAGTCAGAGAATGCCTGGGGTAACAGCCTTTCTTCCGTCCAGTTCCAATAGGGCATTGCAAAGTCGGGATTCTTCATCAGCGCCCGGACGGCGTTTTCGTACATCATCACGTACTCGCGGTGCCACGGTAGAAAATACCAGTCACCGTGGGGACAAAACTTGAATCCTTGACTGAGAGTCCCATGTTGACTGGCAAAGCCCAGCCAGCTGACCGGTTTGGTCTGATCTGCGGCCAGCATCTTGCCGACAAAATCGCGGTAGGTCGATAAATCCGGATCGTTCAGTGGCATGTTGGTCAATGCACGCCGGACCCGCAGTTTTGTTTGGCCGGAATTGGCCCACGCGACAGTGCCTGAAAAGGCCGTGATCGTGCCAGCTGAGATTGCCTTCAACGCAGTTCTTCTGGATGGATTCATCGTATCAACTCCGGGGGTTAGTATTGCATACGCTTCTCGGCCGAGGACATCCCCAGCCCCGCGGAAAGGCATTGTCCCACCTGACGAGGAATTGTCAACTGTCCCGTAGCACCGGGTATTGACGTCTATGTCTACGGTGGGTTTTAGCGGTAGAAGGCACAAAAGGAAGAGACAAAAGGTGGTTCAACGACAAATAAAGTGCGCGGCAGCCGCAGGATGACTTCAGCGACACGGCAATCCTGAGTCCTGAGTAGAGATCTGATGCACAGTTGTGGAATATTTGCTCTGGGGTTCGTCCCGAAGGTGCGACGGAATCCAGCCTGGGCCAACGGCCCGGGAAATCAGCATCGTGATCAGAAACGCCCTTAAGGATCGGCGCAATAATAACTGTCGGATTCAAGCAGTGTGTAAAAGTTATTTGACATAACACGTTTAACGACAAGCCGCAGGCGACCGCGTGCCCCATCGCCATCGACGCCTCCGGCTT
>JAYTAK010000732.1:0-3540 GCA_043737515.1 Candidatus Kuenenia sp.
CTTCAGCAAACTGAGTCAGCGATTCTTCTGATGGCAGATTAATCTTCAGAGACTTCTGACCCTTGTCGTCCGTTTCTGCAGCTTCCGTCAGTTGCTGGCGAAGTTGAGTGACGGTTTCCGTGGACGGCGCGGTGCCGGAGTCCGGGAGCATCTGAGACAGGAAGCCAAATGCTGCGGTGAGCAACTGACCTCCGGCGTCGGCCATTTTTTCGCGGCGAGCGACCAGACGAGTCGCCTCCGCTTCCTTCTCACGCTTTTGGCTTTCGTCCAGATGACCTTCCGGAATCGCTCCCAGCAAGATCTCAAGGCGGGCCTTGAGTTGTTCCATGCCGCTTTGCAGATTGACCTCGCAGATGTCCGATTCGTAATCCAGTGCAGCCATAGCCAGTTCTTTCTTCTGGCCAATGGTCGTCAGCAATTGTTCTTCAAGCGTGTCTTCCGTCACGAGAATATACACATTCACCGGTCGCTTCTGTCCCATCCTGTGAGCTCGCGCGATGCGTTGTTCCAACACGGCGGGATTCCACGGCAGATCGACATTGATCACGGTGTCGGCGGCCTGCAGATTGAGTCCCGTGCTGCCGGCATTCGTGGACAGGAACACTTTGCACTTCGGGTTATTCTGGAATTCGTTGACAATCTGCTGCCGCTTCTTCTGCGGAACTTTGCCTTCCAGTCGCACAAACGGAACATTGCGCTTCTTCAGCAGCGGTTCGATCAGATCCAGCATCCTTGTCCATTCGGAAAACAGCACAGCCTTGTGATCACCTTCGACAAACAACTGTTCGAACAATTCATCCAGCGTCTGCAGCTTTGTCGAATATCCAGGCCCCTGCTTATCGACCAGAAACGTGCTGTCCGCTGCCATGCGGCACATCAGCAGCGCCTGCCGTAGTTTGAGCAGATCCATTTCGGTGATATAGGCTTTGCGCGTGATCGATGCCACGATCCTGGCATGCGCGCTGTGCAGCGCGCGCTGTTCGTCGGTCGGCGGGATGTGAATGATTTCCGTGTTGCGCGGCGGAAGATCTTTCATCACCATGTCCCGCGTGCGGCGCAGCAACACGGGTCTCAACTGCTTCCGCAGTTCGTCCAGATTCTTGTAGCCCAGCACATACCCTTTTTCATCGGTGATCCGAAAACGATTGAAGAAGCGAAAGCCCGGCCCCAGATGCCGACCATCCACGAACTGCACGACGGAGTATAACTCGTCCAGTCTGTTTTCGAGGGGCGTGCCGGACAGCACCAGGGCAAACTGCGACTTGAGACTCTTGACGATGCGTGTCGTCTGAGCTTCCCAGTTCTTGATCCGCTGACCTTCGTCCAGAATGATCAGATCCCATTTCGCGGCTTCGATCGGCATGATGTCGCGCAGGACCTGTTCGTAATTGCAGATCGTAAAGAAGGCACCGTCTTTGTACTGAGCAGCTCGTTCGTCCGGTTTCCCCATCACGAGTTGCGACGTGCGATCGGAGAACCGCTGAATTTCATTTCGCCACTGTGACTTGAGCGACGTCGGGCAGATCACAAGAACACGCGAAATTCCCGCTTCGCGAGCCAGCAACTCGGCAACCCCGACGCCCTGAATCGTTTTGCCGAGCCCCATATCGTCAGCCAGAATCGAGCGTCCGGCACCGACCGCAAAGGCAACGCCGTCCATCTGATACGGCAGCAGTTCGACCCTGAGAAGTGTCGTGCGCAATGCGTGCCGTTGCGGGTCTTTGCGGATTTCATCGACCAGATGCCCCAGTCGCTGCCGATGCAGTTGCTGCTGGATGAATTCTTCGGCGTCCGGATACACGACGACCGATTCTCCGAGCCCTTCCAGTTTGTCGATACGGCGAACCAGATCATTGATGTCCGAAATATCGACATTCTGAATCGGGCCGATAATCTTCGCCGCAGATTCACTGGGGCGATCCGGCGTGCCGAGGCGCAGAGCCAGGTCGATGCCGTATTTGAGGTAAACACTGGTTTCTTTCTGCTTCGGCTTCTTCTTAAACGCTGCGGGTTCGAAGCGTCGCCGAATTTTCTGCAGCGTATGCAGAATGTGTTTACAGGTCCCCAGCGTGTTGCTGCGATAGTCCGGGCAGGTGCAGTACGAATCGCCGGGTTCAGAACCGCGCAGTGCGACTCGATAGGTCTTGCCGCTGAGTTTGCTGGTAACGACGTAATCCTGCCACGGAGTCTTGCTGTCTTTCTCAGCCGCTTCGACCGTGAACTTTTCGTCCTTCGCCCGCTGCTGCCGTTCGCTCAGCGCGCGTTCAATGAGTTGTTGCTCATCGAGCGGTTCAACCGCTTCGCGTTCGACGGGTGGCTTCGCCAGGCCGAGCGACGATTTGGAATCCAGAATGAGCGACAATGCGGCTCCCAGATGGTCGCACGGAGCATCGCAGGAGTCGCAGTTCAGCAGCATCCGTTTGACCTGATCCTGACGCATCGTGATGGTGACGATGACATGTTCGTCCGGCAGTGAAAGTCGAAACAGGTCGCCGTCGAGGTACACCTGTTCTTCCGGATTTTCCACCGCGATCTTTCCGCCGGCATACAGCAGTTTCTTGCCTTCAATCGGACCGCCGAGCAGGTCGCAGGCCTGTGTAAACGTGAGTCGCGAAAGACGATCTTTGAGTGTCAGATCTTTTGACTTTTTAACCTGCGTCGCCATCGTGTCGCTCCGTCTGTGTGTTGTGGGGAATGTCTCATGCCAAACCGAAGCAGAACTCTATCGCAGCGACGTGCCGCTGGCGAGCGAACAGCGAATCTTGTTCTCCGACGACAAACAGCAATCCGGCGAGTCGTGTGCGATCATCCAAAGATTTCGTCTAGCGAAGCCCGGTCCATCGCGGCTCGCCTGATATGAAGGATCAGGACGGACTGATCAACGATTCTGAATAACGCACGGTAGGCACCGATCCGTTTGCCGAAAGTGAACTGACGAATTCCTTGATCGACAATTTCGTTTTCCGGTGCCAGAACGCAACGTTCGGGATTTGACGACAGAGTTTGAAGTGCGACATAAAAACGGTCGAGCCAACGTGCCGCCGTCTCCGGAGCGTTTTGAGCGGCACGCAAATAATAATGCCGAAGATTAGCCTTTGCGTTTTCAGTGATGATGACGCAGTAGATCATGTGTCGCTGCGAATCCCGAATTCCCGTCGAAGATCGCGAAACGCTTCGTCCAGTGGCTGCGTTCTTCCAGCCTCAACGTCATTCAAACCGGCGCGTATGCCAAGGACCGCTTCGTCATAGTCTCGCAACATCAGACCCAGAGCATGCTCTATGACGGCGTCTTCATCAGGGAAGTTACCATTAGCCACCTCGCGCTTAACAAACTGCTCAAGTTGCGGAGAGATATGGAGAAGCATTTCATGACTCGTGATTGAGCGACGTCAAGCACCGCTCGAAAAGTAAATCGAACCATTGTTCCTGTCACAGCATAATCCAATGATGATCGATGGGCAATCCGTCACGCTGGAACAACCGGTCGAATTCTGTTCAGAAGTGACAAGAAGCAATCCGGCGAGCGGTGTGGCGTCAGCC
>JAYTAK010000733.1:0-3537 GCA_043737515.1 Candidatus Kuenenia sp.
TATCAGCCGGAACGCGTTAGCGTCCGGTTTGGTCGGCATTCCCGGCAAAAACCGGGTGCTAACGCACTCCGGCTGATACGTCGATCTCGGTCGCGTGAAATATAAATCAGCGCCTGCGGCTAGCGCCTTGCCGCTCACAAAACCTCGAATCTGACGGCGCTAAGTGTAAACGCACGACAAATGTAACGGACGGTCCGACGGAGTGTTTTCCAGATTTCCGCACCGTCGGCGAATATCTGCCAAGCCCCCATGGATTTTTTTCAGGGGTTCTAAACATTTGCAGCCGCGTTCAGTATACTCCAGTATCGACTCCCGCCTTACGTTTCAGGTGATCCTTCAAGGACACGACGAAACATCTTCAGTCTCACCGCTCTCGCACCGTTGGGCTGACCCCACCATTTGCCTGATATCGATCCATGATAACGCTCCTGTTTCGCCATTTCATGTTGCTGATCACCGGCCTGATGCAGGCTGATGACGCCGTGGATTATCAGACTCAGGTACGTCACGTTTTTCAGGCGCGCTGTTTCGCGTGCCACGGAGCTTTGAAGCAGGAAAGCGGCCTTCGAATTGATACGGCAGTTGCGGCGATCAGCGGAGGCACCTCGGGGCCGGCGATTGTGGTGGGGAATGCGGAGGCCAGTGATCTGTTCAAGCGAATCTCTGCCAGCGATCTGAATGAACGAATGCCGCCAGAGGGTGAAGCACTCAAACCGGAAGAGATCGATGCCATCCGACGCTGGATCAACCAGGGTGCGAAGGCTCCGGCGGACGAAACCCCGGAATCTGATCCACGCGATCACTGGGCGTTCAGACCTCCGGTGCGATCAGCGGTTCCGCAGGTCACAAATGCCGCATGGAACGCCAATCCCATTGATGCATTTATCGCAGCTTCGCATGAGCGACATGGGGTGACTCCGCAGCCGACCGCCGACAGACGCATCTGGCTGCGGCGCGTTTCGGTCGATCTGATCGGGCTGCCTCCGACACTTGACGAACAGTCCGCATTTCTGAATGACACCTCGCCAGAAGCGTACAACCTAGTCGTCGCCAGACTGCTGGCTAGTCCGCAATATGGTGAACGCTGGGGCCGTCACTGGATGGACATCTGGCGTTACAGCGACTGGTGGGGACTGGGTGCCGAAGTACGCAATTCGCAAAAACACATCTGGCACTGGCGCGACTGGATCATCGAATCGCTCAACAGCGAAAAAGCCTACGATCAAATGCTCCGCGAGATGCTGGCCGCCGATGAGTTGTATCCTAACGACCCCGATCGCCTGCGCGCCTCTGGATTTCTGGCACGACAGTATTTCAAGTTCAACCGCACGAGCTGGATGGATGAGACCGTGCAGCATACGTCCAAGGCTTTCCTCGGCCTGACCTTCAATTGTGCGAAGTGCCACGACCACAAATACGATCCCATTTCGCATGTGGACTATTATCAGATGCGAGCCTTCTTTGAACCGTATCAGATTCGCACGGATCTCGTCGGCGGAGAACTGGATTTCGAAAAAGATGGTCTCCCGCGTGCCTTCGACTGCAATCTCGACACGCCCACGTTCCTGCACATTCGCGGCGACGACCGCAATCCAGACACGGCGCACGTCATGCACCCGGCGATTCCGAAGTTTCTGGGGTGCGGTGAGTTCTCAATTGAACCTGTGACATTGCCCGCAGAAGCCTGGAACCCCGGTCTGCGGCAGGCAGTGATCGATGCTCATCTGCTGGCAGCAGAGCGTCAGATTGAAGTCGCACGCAAAACGCTGATCGCTGCCAAAGAGAAACTCGCAGCAGCGCAGGAATCGGCGAAAGCTGTCGTGGCGAAATCCGGAACCGATGGTCGTGCGGATGAAGCCATGGTCATTGTGTCCGACGATTTTTCAGTGACGCGGGCTGAACTCTGGGAACAACGGAGTGGAGACTGGAAATATGCCGAGGGCCACCTTGTGCAGTCGCAGACGGGTTCGACCCGAGCGACATTGCGTCTGATCGAGAAGCCACCCCAGGATTTTCAGGCCACGTTGAAGTATGTTCCGACTGGAGGCGACGTCTGGAAATCCGTCGGCATTGCATTTGATGTGCAGGGCGATACTCAGGAAGTGATGGCGTATCTGAGTTCGTACGCGGGCGGTCCTAAAGCTCAGGTTTCATTCCTGCAGGATGGCCAGCAGTCGTATCCGCCTGATGCGGCGGAAAGCCGAATGATCGCTCTCAATCTGCCGCATGAGCTGACGATTCGCGTGCGAGGTGCGTTGGTCAACGTTGCCGTGGACGGCATGCATTCGGTCGCGTATCGGCTGCCCTTTGCGCGACGAGAAGGGCCTCTCGATCTGATCACGTTTGATGCACAGGCCACGTTTCTCTCCTTCACGCTGACCACGCTGCCGGAGTCCATGAATCTTCACGAACCGGCCTCTGGCAAGAGTGATGACAAATTGTTGCCTGTTGATCAGGCGATGCTGGCTGTCAGGATTGCTCAAGCAGCACTGGAAAAACTCGAAGGAGAACCAGCGTCGATTCGAGCACGTTCGGCGGCAGATCGAGCCGTGGCTGAGAATCCTGATGCTGCCGAGTCTCAACGCCTTGTCGCCGCAGCAACGAAAGCCGAACGGACTGTTGCCGCAGCGGCAGCAGCTGAGAATGTCTTCCGTGCGGAACTCAATGTCCTTCAGGTGACCGACGAAAAGCGTGGTGAGGCAGAAACGAAACTCGCCGACGCACGAAAGGCCCTGGAGGCAGCTCGCGCGGCCATTGACATGCCGGGCAATTCTTACGCATCACTCAAGGGTGCGGTGAAGACGCTGGAATCAAATCTGGAGACAGAAGAATCTCGCAGTAAGCCGTTCCCGAAGACCAGCACCGGACGTCGAACTGCTTTGGCACAGTGGATGACACATCGCGACAATCCGCTCACCGCGCGTGTAGCGATCAATCATATCTGGGCCAGGCATTTCGGAACGCCGCTTGTGCCGACCGTCTTTGATTTCGGCCGCAAGGGAATTCCGCCGACGCATCCGGAACTGCTCGACTGGCTCGCCGTGGAACTGATCGAAAGCGGCTGGAGTATGAAGCACATCCATCATCTGATCGTAACCTCCAACACTTACCGCATGTCATCCACTCGGTCCGGTGCGGCTGAGGCGAATCAGAGGACGGATGGCGACAATCGCTGGTACTGGCGGACCAATCCGATCCGCATGGAAGCACAGCTTGTGCGCGACGGCTTACTGCATCTCGCGGGTGAACTGGATTTGACGCTCGGCGGACCTTCGATTCCGGTGAACGACGACACGTCGCGACGGCGCAGTTTGTATTATGTGCATTCGCACAATGAGCATCAGAAATTCCTGTCGATGTTTGACGATGCCAGCGTGCTGGAATGTTATCGCCGCGCGGACAGTATTGTGCCGCAGCAGGCGCTGGCACTGGAAAACAGCGAATTGGCCAGCGAGCTGGCATCGAAGATCGCCAAACGGGTTTCTGATTTGTCAGGGATTGACACCGATGAGGCTTTCGTACGAGCCGCATTTCAGA
>JAYTAK010000734.1:0-8061 GCA_043737515.1 Candidatus Kuenenia sp.
AAAAGTCGTTTTGCGTCCGATCATCGAACTGGAAGACGATGACGACCACGACGATGACGCAGAAGAAGAAACTGGCGACTCGGCGACCGAGTGAGGACATTTATTTCTCGAGCGGTCTTCATCAATCGCTTCCGTCGCTGGTCATTCTATCCGACAGTTTTTGGTAGTTATTCAAAACTGCCGCCCACTGCTTTGAAAAACAATCAACTATGCAGTTCAGCAACAAACCACGCATCATCGCCGTCATGCCTGCCTATAACGCGGAGTCCACTCTGGAACGCACACTGCGTGATATTCCGCCCGGCACCGTCGATGAGATTATTCTGGTGGACGACTGCAGCAAAGACCGTACGGTTGAACTGGCTCGTTCTCTGGGGCTCACGGTGATTTCTCATGAACGCAATACCGGCTACGGCGGAAATCAGAAGACCTGCTACACGGCCGCACTGGAACGTGGGGCTGACATCGTGGTCATGATTCATCCTGACTATCAGTACGACAGCCGCGTGATTCCGGTTGCGGCTGAACTCATTCGTCTTGGCAACTGCGACGTCATTCTGGGCTCAAGAATTCGCACGCGTGCAGAAGCACTGCAGGGAGGAATGCCGGCCTGGAAATACATCGCGAACCGCTGTCTGACGATTTTTGAAAACGTGGCGCTCGGTCAGAACCTTGGCGATTTCCACAGTGGCTTCCGCGCGTATCGGCGCGAAGTGCTGGAAACAGTACCGTGGCAGGAGAATTCGAACGATTTCGTCTTCGACACACAGTTCCTGGCTCAAGCTGTTTACTTCGATTTCAAGCTGGGAGACATTCCGGTTCCTGTGCGTTACTTTGCGGAGGCCTCCAGCATCAATTTCAGCCGCAGCACGCGCTATGGATTACTGACGCTGTGGGTGATGTTCGAATTCTGGTGTAATCGTCTGGGAATCTGCCACTCGAAGATCTACCGCAAGAAATAGCCAGCCGTGTGAATCCATCAAGTGCTTCGTGCAGTCGCGGATGATTGTTAAAGCAGGTCCTTTCTGCCGGAAAGGACTGTCTTCTGTAGGTCCTTTCTGCCGGAAAGGACTTCGCGACTTCGTCGCGACCCTGGGAGGCGTGTGGCTGATCGGCCCCTTGTTCGCTCTCTTTCTCGGACAGCGGTCCGCCTTCGGCGGAAATCCTGCCCGGCAGGCAGGACCTGCTTTCAGGACCAAACAACAACTCATCCAGATACACTATCCCCGAACACGCTGAGGTATACCGCCCTGACTGCTCAAAGCTGTGAAACCGCTTTTCCGGAGCCGCCGCAGCATAGACCGGCGGATTAGACGGCGTCATCAGGTTTCGTGGATCGGGCGGAGCGAAGTGCGGATTTCTGCGGATGTACGGATCTTCCAGAACATAATGCCACAGCGGATAACTGTTCTGTTCGCCGAACCAGTTGCCCCAGGCATCGCGATTGCGACCAAACTGCGACGGACCGCTTTGAGGGTCAATCAGCCCTTCATCGGGTCGAATGCGAAAATCACGACTTCCGACGGCGGTCTTCAGATTCGTCACATGCGACAGAATCTGACTGTCGGCTCCGTAGCCCGCATGATGACTGCCGCTCGCACAGTGTACCCAGTTGTCCAGTCCCCAGCGGAGGCCGTTGACTCGCAACTGCTGATTACCTTCCAGAAACCCGGAGAACAGCGTTCTGCGAATATCTGCTTTGCCATCGCCGTCGGAATCCTCGGCGTAGAAAATTTCCGGAGCCGCAGTCACGATGACTCCCTGGCCCCACGCCATCACGCCGGTGGGAAACGGAATATCGTGTAACAGCACGGTCGATGTTTCATATTTTCCGTCGTTGTCTTTGTCTTCAAGAAATCGAACGCGGCCACCGGGCTTGCCATTGTTGTCCATCCCGGACGGATAATCGGCCATCTCGGCGACCCACAGTTTGCCATCCGGTCCCCAGTCAATCGCCACGGGGTCAATCACGAGCGGCTCGGCCACGACGAGTTGCAGTTCGTAGCCTTCCCGCACATGAGCGACCTTCATGGATTCTTCAGGGGACAACGGCGGAGTATCGGGTGTTGGAGTCATGTCCTGATGTAGGGTGGGACCAGCGGCTGACAAGCCGCGCCGGCCCACCATTTCACCAGCAACGGCAAAGTGACTCGCAACTTCATTCGCTGTCAGCGCGCGATCAAACATCGCGACTTCATCCAGTCGTCCTTCCAGTCCGAACAGACGATCGCTGCGACCGCCGAGAAAGATCTCGTCGCTGGATTGCTCAAATGTCGGTTCAAGTTCACCATCGATCTCAGGCTGAGGATTGCCGTTCAGATAGACGGTGACATGTTTCCCGTTTCGAACCAGTGCCACATGGTGCCATGTCCGAGTTTCCAGCACCGTGCGCCCGGTGAGCGCTTCGTCTCGCTCGTTCCCGTTGAACCACAGGAGTTTGCCGTCCCACCCCTGATTCATGTAGTTCCCGCCGATGCCCAGATGATCGCCGGCGACCTTGACGTCATCGCTGGGACCTCGGGAAAAGAAATAGCCGGTAACCGCGCGGTCGCTGTTTGGGAAACCGTTCCAGACCCAGCATTCGACGCTGTACACGCTGCCCAGCTCTGTCACTTTTCCGGCAACTCGCCCGCCTGCAAAATGCGCCGCGCGATTGCCGCGCGGCTGTTGATTCAGGCCGTTGCCTTTCGGTCCCGGCAGATAAAACGCGACGCCGTCTTCGTAACGGGCGTGATGTTTGCCAACGGCGTCGGCGGCGACGTTTCCCGCAATCTCCCCCAATCGCCAGAATGCCTTTGGCTTCGACTCCAAAATGGCCTTGGCGTAGGCGTGCAGTTCATCGACGGCTTCGTGGCGCGGCTTGCCTGAGACTTGTTCAAGCAGCCTGGTCAGCGTCTCCACGATCTGCGGCTCCGCCTGCACTTCAAGTCCCGCCGTGCGAGCCGGCCAGGTCGTGTAGCCACCGAGCACATGCTGTTCGGGAGGCGGAATGTATCCTTCTGCCCCGTTGGCAAGTTCAATGTTCATCGTGACTGCAAGCGGACTGCGGTTCTTCAGCTTGATGCCAGTGATTCCGAAGACTTCGTCCGGGATCGCCGTGATGCCGAAGTCGCCGATCCGAATCGCCTGCAGCTTGAGTTCCGCCGTGGGATCTTCATGCAGCCGCAATTGCTCAAAGGCATACACTTCCGACCAGCCCCGAGGCAGCCGATCGCCGACCTGAGCGACCAGCTCACGCGCCCATTTTAGCCGTGCTTCATCGGGAATGCGTCGATTCAGCTTCAGCGTTTCTTCCGCCATCGCCAGTGAGATGTCAGACCGATATTGAATCGATTCACAAGCCCGCACCGCGCCTTCCGCCAGGGCCTGCACGTACGCATCAAGATCGTTGGGCTTCGCTGGCTGGCTATAATCCATCCACATGCTGTCGCCGCTGGTTCCCTGCGACAGAATCCCGACAAACCCCGGCTGCTGATGCGACACACCGATGAGTTCCGCGAACTTCAGTCCAAAGCGACCGCAGACATCTCCGGACACCAGTGGCGAACCGTAATAGTGCATCGCATAGTTGGCCAGTACGGCCAGCGGTTTATCATCCAGAGTCTGCACAGACAACACTGTCAGATCGGTGTCCGCCGGGCCCGATGGACCGATATGATTGGGACTCTGGTAACCGGGATGCATGTGGGCTCGCACGTTGAGCTGCCCGAACGGATTGGCCATCGTCATGCGGTCGGATCGAAAGATCCAGCGACGGCAATTGTTGTGCTGATCGTCCGTCACCACGCCCCAACCCACTTTGGCGGGCACCAGTCGTTCATTCGCCTGAACAATGCTGCGCACAATCTGCGCCGGCAGGAACTGTGCGTATTCAGGGTCCACACGGCTTCCAAGGCACGGCATAGCCGACGGTGCCGAATGCGTGTGAGTCGCCGAGATCAGCATCCGATTCGTGGGGATGCCCGTCTGCTGCTGAGCCTGCTCTTTGACATCATCCAGCATCGCCCGAGTCAGCATCAGACTATCGACCACGATGATCGCGATGCGTTCCTTCCCGTCATCCAGCACCAGCGCGCGGGCCATCAGCGCATCATGAGCCATCGTGGCAGTGCGTTCTTCCACCATGCCGTTGACGATGACCGGAAAAACCGTCGGCGTGATATCCACCATCGCCGCCCCGGCCCGAATACCTGCGGGCGTTGCTTCATCAGACGAGAAAGTTGTCCCCGCCGATCCCAGCGAAAGAAGTGTGCAGACAAGTGTCATCCATCGGTGCATGGCGGGAGTCCTCAGCGTGGAAATTTCGGGGAGAGACCTGCCATGATAGCCGTGAGTCAGTCGCGGGACAAACTTGAACGCTTTCGGGGTAGTAACGAGACCCGCATTGACAATTGTACGTGCCCTAAAAATCACAGCTCATCATGTGTCGAACGCTCGGGTACAGGGCTGAATTTCCTGAACCGCCAATTGTCGCCGACCTTTTGCCCCGTGACGGAACGTGAAAAGCTGTGGTCTTCCAGCACATCTTTGCATGCCTGGAATTTTGAAAGTTCAACGAGATACTCCAGTTCGATGAACTGCCCGTTGATGGCGACTCGGGTGATTTTCACACGCTCCAGGATTGCTCCTCGATTTGCATGATCACAGGTCAGATCCAATGCGTCGGAAACACCGCCTGCGATGTGCTCAAGCTGATGCTGAAAATAGTCGCGCAGGGATTCTGTATCGTGCCTTGCTATGTCTGCGGGGACCGGTATCTCAATGAAGCCGTCCATCTGCGTGTCCTTTTTGCACTGGCCAGTTTGTGACTCTGTAGGACCGTGCCAGAAATAACTGTCCCATTGTCGCCTTTCGCTCCGCGAAAGATGCGTGGCTTTCGCGGAGCGAAAGACGACACTAAATTCCAGAGCGGTCCCGGGGTGTGACAAGCGGCAACGCAGGCACACCCTGTCTGAAATTCGGTGTGCCTTGGCAGCCGTTCGATATTGCGACGGTGCCTCGCCAATAGCTCGGACATGAATGTCCAAACTACAGGAATCGGGGGACCGCGCAGGAATCCTTCGTTTGGTGACAGTGATTTGACAGGCTGTCGTTAGCGAACTGCGTTAACTTTTGGCAGAGTCACGCAGACCAGTTTCCCGTCTGCGTTGCGGCCGTAAACATGTCCGTGTGAGAGCACCGGGACCGTCCAGCAGCGGCCTTCGAGAAACGCAGATCGCGCCAGTTCGACGTATGAATCCGGCGACGCTTTGGCAAGGACCAGAGTCCCGTCTTCGGTCAACACCAGGAGCTTGCCGTCCGCGATGAGGACGGAACCACAGCCAAGTCCACGCTGTCGCCACGCCAGCTTGCCAGTCGTGAAATCGATGCAGGCCAGCGTGACGAGTCGACCGAGGTGCGAGTCGCCGTCAAAACCGTACAAATGTTCGTCGAGCAGGATGGAATTATTAAAATGGTTTCGCATCTCCGTGTTCTTATAGACGGGTTCCAGCGATTCGCCCTGAAATCGGAACAGACCACATCCGATTTTGTAACCCGTCGAGACAAAGATCTGATCGCCCACAATCACGGGTGTCGTGGCGTTCGTTCGGTAGGGAGATTTCCATTCGGTAAAGGCCACCTGTGTTCCGTCTGCAGAATCGACAATTCGCAGGCCGTCACAATCCAGCGTGGCGATCAACGTTTTCCCTGAATGCTCAAAGACGGCTGCCGATCCGTAACCGGCTTGATGGATCTCTGTCTGCCACAATTTGTCACCGTTCGATTTGTCGAACGAGACAACTCGACCAGCCTCAAGGATCAACTGCTTCCCAAGAATCCTCGGGGAACTGCTGAAGCCCCATTCGGGAACTTTGACGCCGAGTTCCTGCTGCAGCATCTTTTCCCACAGGACTTTTCCGTCGGCGATGTTCAGGCAGAACAACTGACCTTCCTTGCCGACCGTGTAGACATGATCGCCGTCAACCGTCGGCGTCGAACACGGGCCGCCTTCGTGCAGATTGGGAATCAGCTCACCCGGATACTCATGCGTCCAGAGCACTTCGCCGTTTTGGCAATTCAGGCACCAGACGGTTTCCTTGCCATCCTGATGTCCCATGGCAAACAGGCGTTCTCCCGCGACCGCCATCGAACTGAAACCCGTGCCGATTTCACGAGTCCACTCAATCGGCAATCCGTCTGCTGGCCATGCATCGGCAAAGCCAGTTTCGCGAGAGATGCCGTCGTGGTGTGAACCGCTCCAGTTCGGCCAGTCGTCCGCCTGAGCGGCACAGAGAACCGCTGACCACAGCCACGCGCTCAGCACGATTCGGTATGGTAATCTTCTGTCGGACATCGGATTCATCGACCTCGCTCCTGACCACAATGAGTTGTTACACCGCTGCGGTCGCCAGTGGCTCGTTTAACGGGCAAGCCGCAGGCGACCGCGTCCTCAACAAGTCGCTGACGCCTGCGGCTTGCCGTTAAACGATAAACATCTCATCCAGCGATGGTGCAAAGCTTGCTACGACTTCGCGGCTTCGGTGTAGTACCACTCATTCGCTTTGGACTGCGCCTGTTCGCCGACAATGCCTTCGGTCCAGTTGCCTGGACAAGTCTTGCCCTCGTTATACAGCGATTCCATTGGTTTCCAAACGACATCGACTTTGTCGGTGAACAGATCGCCGATCAGCAGGTCGGTCACGGTCCCCTGCAGTTGCGGGAAATTCTTGACGAAGCGCCCAAAGCTGAAGCCATCGTAGTACTCACACACCAGACGTCGCATCCGGTCAATGCCGGCATTGAGAGTCGGCCCCCATTTACCGAGCTGTGCTTCCGTCAAATCATTCTTTTCGAGCCCTTCCACGACCGCGTCTGCAGCCATCTCGCCGGACTTCAGCGCCAGCAGAACTCCGGACGAATACAAAGGATCAAGGAATCCAAACGCATCGCCGACCATGACATAACCGTCACCCGCGACTTTTTTCGATCGATAAGAATAGTCGCGCGTCGCATGATAACCTGACACTCGTTTCGCGCCTGAAATGCGTTCCTTGACCGCAGGACAGGCTTCGATCTCTTCGTGATAAACCTCTTCATGGGTGCCGCGTCCTTTGAAGAGGTAGTCGAACGGAGCGACGATGCCGAGGCTCACACGGTTGTTGTGCAACGGGATGTTCCAGAACCAGCCGTTCTTGCTTTCGGTCTGCAGCACGACCGTTGCACCTTCGTCACGACCGGTGTCGCGATAGGCACCTTCCCAGTATGTCCAGATCGCACCCTTATTCAGCACCGGGTCCCAGATCCGCAGTTTGAGACGGTTCATCAACATGCCACTCTGACCACTGGCATCCACCACGACTTTGGCGTTGATCTGTTCCGTCGAGCCATCAGGCCGCTGAATGCGAATGCCGGTTGCGCGATCGCCATCAAAGAGGACATCCAGCACGCGAACACCTTCGTGCGCGTCAACACCGTGCTCACGGGCGTTGTTGAGCAGCATCAGGTCGAACTCACTGCGTTCAACCTGCCACGTCTGTGAACATTCGTGCGGCTTGTTCTCGGAGAAGTAGAACGGAGCAGATGACTTCCCGTTGGCACTCACGAACTGCACGCTGTGCTTGTGAACAAAGTGGCTCTTCCGCATCTTGTCCAGCATGTTCAGACGCTGGAGCACCCAATAGGTCTCGGGAATCAATGATTCACCGATGTGGTAGCGCGGAAATTTCTCTCGCTCAAACAATTGAACCTTGTAGCCCTTTTGAGCGATCAACGTGGCTGTGGTTGAACCTGCCGGGCCACCTCCGATCACAACGACATCAGTTTCACGGATTGATTCGGGAATATCGTTAGACATCGAACACCTCGTAGTTTTTTGCAGGACGGCACTCAGCTTTTGAACCGACGCCGGAGCGTGGCGATCGAGCGTTCAGTTTCCGCCGAAATCTGCCGCGCTAACGCCGCCGACCCGAGACTCAATGGCATCGACTTAAGCAATCCGACTGGCGAGCGGGGTACGTAAGTGCCCTGATTTTCGCATCATTCGCGACAAATCAGGGGATTCACATCCCCCGCTCGCCTTAA
>JAYTAK010000735.1:0-3537 GCA_043737515.1 Candidatus Kuenenia sp.
CACCGACAACGTAGGCCGGACCAAACAAACGCGATAAACGCCGGAACTGCATTCGCTAACCAATCCTGCGATCACCAACAGTCTGTCAAATGCGGAAAACCACGTTTGTGTAGTTCCGGCACGGGCCTACGCGAATTTGGTCCGGCCTACGTGAATAATCCGGGTTAGAACGACGTCAGTCGCAGATCACGACCAGCGCGGTGATGTTGTCGCGCGAGCCGCCTTCGAGGGCCGCATCGACGAGGATTTCCGACAGCTTCTGCGGATCATCCTGCGACTTCATCAGTTCTGCGATCTCGCTGTCGTCCAGTCCGTCCGTCAGCCCGTCGCTGCAGAGCAGAAAGCGATCGCCGGATTTCGGAGTGACTTCAATGGCCATGCCCCCCGTCGCCCCGTCGCGGCTGCCAAGATACTTGTACAGCACATTGCGATAGCGATGCGTTTTCGCTTCTGCGGCAGAAATTGTGCCCGCATCCATCAGAGCCTGAGTCAGCGAGTGATCGACTGTCAATTGTTTGAACTTGCCGCCGCGCAATTCATACGCCCGACTGTCGCCGACTCCGATAAAGTAAAAATTTTCTCCGACGCGAGCCATCATCACGACTGTCGTGCCCATGTTCCGCATGCCGGGATCCAGTTCGCTGAGCGCGATGATTTCCGAATTCGCATGCGCGATGGATTTCTCCAGAGCTTCGTTGACGGCCTTGGCGTTCGCATGTTCGAAATCGAGCAGTTTCTCCAGCCAGCGCGGGATGAGTTCGATTGCCAGCGCACTTGCACGTTCCCCGGAACTCTGTCCGCCCATGCCGTCGGCGACGATGGCAAATCGTTGTTTTTCATCGACCAAACAACTGTCTTCGTTGTTTTCCCGATAGTTCCCGGTGATGCTGACGTGACCGATTCGAAACGCAACCATTGACATTTCCAAAGTTCATGTGGGGCTAAAAGGGGGTCAGGAACCAATAGTGCGGAACGCCCACTGAGCCATTTGGCTATTGGTTCCTGACCCTTTTTAAAGCCCGCGGATTTAGTAATTGACCGCCATCATCGGCACGTTCTTCACCGTATTCTCTGCGGTCCCCGGCAGATTGTTTCGGTATCTGCCGACAAACGCAACAGTGCAGGCCATTTCTTTGTTTCCCGACGACAATGCAGGAATGAAATCTTCTGTTTACAGCGCCGTCCCGTGGCACATCGCTTCGAAAACGTTTGTCAGACCGAGTGTCGTGGCGGAGATCAGCAATTCGCCCGCTTCGAATCCGGCCGACGCACCCAGCATCCGCCCCTGGCCTTCAACCAATCGGAATACGCGATCCTTCTCAGGTGGAAACTGAGTCTGATAAGCTCGAATGGAAGCCACCTTGAGTGAAAGTGTCAGCGAAATGTCCGACACAAACGCACCGCCGCCCGCCGGATGGTTGAGCGTCTGCAATCCCAGCGGATACCAGATCTGCCGCTGAATCCGATGCACCGGCAGGCCGTCGAATGCGTCGTCCCACTTGGAAAGTCGTGCATAAAAGACGGCGGCGTCGGTGATCTGCATGGCCTGCCAGTGATCGGGCGACGCCATTGGAGTTCGGTCAGCAATCCCCAGCACCAGACGTGGTCGATAACGACGAAACACTTTCGCCAGTTCGACGCGGGCTTCAAACGTGTCGAAAAGCCGCCGGTTGGGCAGTGTCAGCGTTTCGCGAACCTCGACGCCCAGAATTCGGGCGGCTGCCTGAGCTTCCTGAAGGCGGACTTCCGGGCCGGGGCTGAGCGGCGTAGGTTCGCCATCGGTCAGGTCCACGATGCCGACGCGAAAACCCTGCTGCACCATGCGGGCCAGTGTTCCGCCACAGCCTATCTCCACATCGTCCGGATGAGCCCCGACGGCGATCACATCGAGTGGTTCCGGCAGCGATGGAGTTTTGGAATTCATCAAGCAGTGCCTTTTGCAGTGCAAACGATTAGGGTGTTGTTTTCCTGAGAAGATTTTAGCGTGCCACGTTACTGCAGTCGCGGATCGTGCAAGCAACTTTGTAGCCACGTTCGCCAGAACGTGGGCGATCCCGCGGAAACCCACGCTCTGGCGAGCGTGGCGACGTTGGGTTGCGGACGAAGCCCCGCGCCAAGATTAAGACTCTGCAATCAAAGGCAGCCAGCAGAGGCTGCGAAAGATGGCAGACAACGCAGCGGACCTCAATTCCGCCGCCGCGGGAAATGGCCGTTCTCAGTCAAATCATCAGGTTTCCCGTAACGGATTTACGAGAAAAACAGCGAAATACGTGGTTGAGAAGACTTCCGGAAGTCGATACACTCCGCACTTCAATTTTCTGACCGGGACTGGCTCGGCTGGAATTTCTTGTGCTTCGCGTGGCATGGAATTGCCAGCGACCAGGCATCATAAGTAATCAGAGCGCGATTGGAGCGTTGACGTGTCCATTGACAAGACCCTCAAAATTCGACTTGGCCTATCAGGTTCTCGCAACGTGCTGAGCCGCGGCGAACGGATCGCGCGTTTGGTGGAAGAGGACCGTTTTGCCGCAGGTCGCAGCCCGTTCGGCCTGCCGAAAGTTCGCGTGCAGAAAGCCATCGCTGGCAAGAAAAAGAAGAAGACTGTTGAAGAAGTCGCCGCTGCGGCGGCTGCTGCTGCTCCGGCCGCTCCTGCTGCCAAGGGTAAGAAATAGTCATCGCCTCAAGTCTGCCTTTGTTGCCCGTGTCTCCGACGCGGGTCTGATCTCGAGTCTGCTGAGAGTGATCCGAGATGACGCAGGTTCCTGCTGCCTATCGGCTGCGTGCCATCGCGGCCACTTTTTTTCGACGCAGCATCAACCGCTCCCGCAATGAATTCCTGAACCTCGCGCAGTCATCGTGTCGTGAAACGCAACGCACGCTGCTCACTGACTTGCTCAAGCTGAACCAGTCATCCGCGTTCTCGCGCGAATACGGTTTGACAGAAAAAACCACTCTGCAGGAATTTCGGCAGCGCGTCCCGGTCGCTGACTATGAACTTTTCCGCAGCTACATCGATCAGGTCGCCCACGGAAATCACGCGGCACTCCTGGGCGAATCCAACAAGCTGCAGATGTTTGCCACAACCAGCGGCACAACCGCCGCCTCCAAACTGATACCCGTCACAACTCGTTTTCTCAACGACTATCGCCGCGGCTGGCAGACGTGGGGCATCGGCACATATTCCGATCATGCGTTGCTGCAGAAGCTGAACATCGTGCAGATTTCCAGCAGCCATCAGAAGACGCGCACCGCTGACGGAACACCGTGCGGCAACATCAGCGGTCTGGTCGCCGCCATGCAGAAACGTGCCGTGCGCTCGCTGTACACGATTCCTGCCGCCGTTGCGGAAGTTGCCGACGCCGAAATCAAACGCTACATAATACTTCGCCTGGCACTCGCGGATCCGTGGGTGGGAATGACAATCACGGCCAACCCCGGCACGTTGCTCCAAATGGTCGAATTCGCAAACGCCCGTGCCGAATCATTGATTCGCGACATCCGCAACGGAGGCATCAGCGGCGTCGATCTTCCCGCCGC
>JAYTAK010000736.1:0-18441 GCA_043737515.1 Candidatus Kuenenia sp.
CCGGACCAAGCGGAGCGCCGTTCCGGCCTACCCCAAAATCAAGTCTTGACATCGCACTACAATAGTCCAGATGCTTTGCATTTCATATCGCTCCGTGCAAAATCACCACCGAGCATCCAGTTCAATCACGGTCGGCCAGTTATTGACCATACGCAAACTGGCGGCGGCATGGCGGTTGCGGAATAACCGTCACACATTTTCTGACTTAACCTCCACTTCCGCCGTCGCACCTGTTACACTCCGTCCACGTCAATTCTGAAATTTGTGTTGAAGGAATCGCAAATGTCTGCCGCAACAAACATGCGTGAGCCCACACACTCAGTTGTGACGCTGCGCGACGTCAGTTGGGAGACATACGAACGCCTGAGGTCCGCTGACGGCAATCGAGGAGTGCGGATGACCTACGATCACGGAGTCCTGATTCTTATGGCACCATCGCGACGACACGAACGGATTGCAGAGATTCTGGGAAGATTGGTCTTTGCATGGACAGAAGACAGACAGATCGCCTGTCTCAGTGGCGGTTCGACAACGATGAAAAGCAGATTGCTCGAACGTGGTCTGGAGCCTGACAAGTGCTTTTACATTCAGAACGAAGCGGCTGTTCGAGATCGGGATGAATATGATGCGGACATCGATCCGCCTCCCGACCTGGCCATCGAAGTGGATGTGACGTCGATGTCCACCACACGCATGCCTCTGTACGCCGAATTTAAGGTCCCGGAAATCTGGCGCTGGGTTGACGATCGCCTCGATATCTATCGTCTTGTTGATGCAGCATATGTTCAGGTAGAGAACTCGGCGACTTTATCCGAATTCCCGTTCGAGCATGTGTTGAAGATTCTGGAACTGCGGTATGAAGTCGATGAAACGAGTCTCGTGCGACGTTTTCGTGCGCAGATTTCCGAGTAGTTGATCGCCAGAATTCTGCGTATTCTGAATTTGTCTCTGGTCGCGTGGCGACTGGGGACTTGGCGACAGCCTGTCCGTGACGCCGCTGACCTCGGTCGCCTGCCTGCCACCCTCGTGCCACGTCGCATCCATCCATCTGAAATTGTCAGCCCGCCGCCGGCAGGCAACTTGATGACAAATTACAAGGATTTCCACGTTGACCTAAAATGCGCAGTCTACTTCCATAAGGTACATGGCACCGGCGGCTGCCCGGCACCGGCGGTTTCCCGCTGAAACCTTTGTTTTTACACCTTTGTTTTTGCGCTGCGTTCCTTTTCGCTGTGGCTTTCCCCTCGTTTGGAATGATCCAATCGCCAGCGGAGAAATGCAATGCACGGAACAATGCTGAATATGAACGCTGGGACCACGACAGGAAACCAGTAACGAGTGTATCTATACTGCCGTCCGTACATTTCAAGGACGAATGTGGTGCCTCCGAATGCACTCTTGTAATCTTGGGATTCAGGCACTTCATGTGAATTGTACTGTTTCAGGTGTCGATCTCGCTGGGATGTTGGATATGAAGTGAATCCATGAAAGAACCACTTTCTGCCAGGCGGAATATCGTGGTTGAATGTCACGTGCATCATACCAGCGTTTGCCTGAATGTGAATCGTTTCCGATGCTCCAGGAAAGTGAACTCTACCACCGGTGACATAGAACGGACCAAGCATCCAAAGGATGCTGAACAGGCCAGCTAGCAGCGCCGAAATCGCCACGAAACTGCGAGTGAAGAAGGTGATTCCTTTTGTGCGATTCCAATTTGCCATTCAGCAGTTCATTCTCCCACTCAACGCTGGACTGCTCTGTCCGGCAGCGAACGACCAAGCTCAGCAGCGGCGGGGGCCGAGTGAGCTACGAACCTGAATCGCTAAAAGGTGCCAGGAACCGTTTCCGACTACATTCACATAATCGGTTCCTGACACCTTTGTTTTCCTCCTTTGTTTTCCCCGGGTTGACCGCCTTGTTGGGCGATTATTGGCTTTCAAATGGTTGTTCACATTGCATCGGTAACGTATCCGTCCTCGAATTCGACGCGATCATGGCAAAAGAAATCGTAGCCAGTGGCAAGCGATGCACGTCGTACTGCCACCGACGGTTGCTCCTTTCGGACTTCCATGTTGTAGACGAACACATGAAATCCCGCACTAATGTCTTGTCCGGTGACAGTCCATCGTGGACCGCACACGTAGTCAATTTGGTCGCAAGAGTCGAATAGTTTGTGAGCAACTTTCTTGAGGCCACCTCGGCAACAACCCAGCAGCAAGATGCAGCCGAGATTAAGACATTGGGCAGAACAAAGCGTCTCAGCGAATTGTTCCCATTCGATCTTGTTGCTGCCATCGCTTTCGCCGAAGCCCATCAGATCTGCGTGAGTGGCCAGATAAATGTAATCGTACTTTTTGCTGTCCGTGCAAAGGTGGCTAAGAAACTGGCCAAGGTCATTAAGTTCTGTCGTGCAGTGAGTGAGCCCAAACATCTCGGCAACGGTGCGAATATGCGCAGTTTCGGTGGCGCAGATGTCGTGAGCAGCTTTGATGATGAGCAATCGCTTTGGTGTCACCGTTCGCCCTCAAGTGTAAATGGCGGTATGGATGCCGCTTCTCGATACGGATAATGGGATGCAGGATGCCGGGTTCTTATCGCCCAACGACCAAGGTAACCCGGCGGCGGCCAAGAACCTTCTATTACAGAACACGCCCGAACCGCCGCTCGGGTTGACCGCCTTGTTCGCTGCTATAGCTTCTCGACGGAAATGCTGTAGCCCTGAGCCGCCATTTCTTTGGCGAGGAGTGCCCCAGCTTCCCTTTGCAAATTGTCTTTGAATGGAATGTAGATCAAACCTTGAATATCGGAAGGACGCTCCATATTTGTAACTTGCTTCATTAGAACCGCAACACGACTTCGCCCAAGTTGAGCAAGCATCATTCCAAGCTCAAGGACGACGTTTTGACGCGCGCGATACGCCTTCTCATCTTCGCGGCCTGATTTGTGACCTTCGTCGTCGGGAGTGGCAAGTACCACTGCATAATTCACTTGCCCAGTATACTTCTCCAGTTTTTCAATGATTGTTTGGCCTTCGGAAGGAAGTTGATCGAGGATCAACGGATCCAGACCCCAGCGTCGCAACATTGCATCAAGCTGATTTCTTGCGGTTTCGTCGTGACCATAAACAACGAACACTTTGTTGTTTGTTGCTACGGAGGCAACAGAGACGGCAGTGGCACCATTTGAGATGGCAAGGGCATTCTTTACCGCATCCTGATTCTTGCCTTGCACGCTGATCGTACCCTTATCAAAAACGTTGACGATGGCACCGTTCTGAAGCTTCAACTGCGTGCCTGTGTCGTTGGGAAGACGTTTTTCTTCCGCAAGCGCGAGGCTATGTGCTGCAAGGCGCGATTTGACTTCATCAATGCTGGTAGTCACAAGATTCTCTTTTTTAGCAGCGAACGCACATGATCAGCCGGTTTGCGCGGCTGACCAACCATGTCAATCAGCGGCCTACGCAAACTCGGCTGCATCACGTTGTTAGGTGCTTGTCTTATGGTCAGCGAATCCCTTAATCACCCTGGAGACTACACGTTCGTTAGAGAGCTTCGGCCTGTAGGCGACCCTCAAGAGCACTTGCGAGAAATGGAGGATTACCCTGGTGTGATGCCCGTTCTGATCGAAGCCCTCGCAAAGGAAGGTGTGCGGTTCGATGAATCGGATTTCAGTAAGGAAGACTTCACCCATAAAGACAAGTACGTCACATTCATCCGGGGCGAGGCGAACAGATTCCTCGACCGCGCTCTTGATCGCATAGAAAGTGGGACTGCCGGACAGTAAGGATGGCAGTGCTATTTGGGCGTCTTCGACCTGTTGTTTTATTGCGTTTTGCCCTTGCAGAAAATTCTGCAGTCCAATAGCGGCCTGGATCATGCCTTCCTTTATTTCGTCCTTGTCTTTGAAATCCATTGTCATGAGCACCTAACATTCCAGTATCCCAAACTCAATTTGGGGTAACACGCCCCCTTGGGATTTGGGATATCCAAAACTGGAGTGCAAATTTATCAAAACTCAAAATTCATTTCAAGTGGCCTGGGTGGCACTGGCAGCAACAACTCACATAGTGTGCCGCTGGCTCTGCCAGTGCTTTGAGGGGTAGGGTGGATTAAAGATACTCACTGGAGAAAGATTCGGCAGTCCGACATGCTCCAGTGCGCGATTCCATCGTGTAAGACATCGTCGATCCCGATCTGCGAGTGGTCCGAATTTGGAGGTCCACTTCAAAGTATCATCGAAGCGGCAGCGTGGAGTTCAAGTAGGGGATTACGCGCAGCAGGGGGGACAATGTCAATTCACTCTGCCCAAATATTCACTCATGGGTGGCTAAAAACTGGTTCACCGACAAATTAAGTGCGCGTCACACATTGATCGCCATGAATGCGATTCATCCTGAAAGGATGGCAGAAATTGGCCGGTGGTCGCCGACAGGCGCACCACCGGTACAGAGAGCGTGGTGCCACGCATCCTGAAGGGATGCCAGAAGCTCGAATCTCGCACCCTTGTCAGGGTGCTGAGGCGGTTTTCAACGTATCCGGTGGTGGCGCTTTGCTTACCACCGGCTAATTTCTCGAACCGCTTCGCGGTAGAGCACACATTTCACAACGACATCCTTCACATCACCATGCTGGCCATCGACATCACTCGCGCACTTGATTTGTCGATGAACCAACACAGTCACTGCTGAGGTTCGGATTCTGTATTCCCGCACTTCGCCCGGAAAATGTGGCAATCTCTCGGACACGTTGTGGCGATGGTCAGTCGGTTGCTGTAGGCTGCGAAGATCCTTGGCCTGCTCGTCGAACTGTTCGTTGGATCGCTATGAAATACGGTAATGTCATCGCCCTTTGTCTCCTCGTCGCCACACTTGCAGCGATTGCGCCGGGGTGTTCACAAACGGCATCGCAGGCTGTGGAGAATAATTCCGGGACGGCTTCGACGGATGGCACGAAAGCTCCGGCCGGACCGCCCGCTGAACCTCCGGCCCTGGTGCGTGTCGCGACGATCGAACAGAAAATCATTGCTCCAGAGTTTCGGGCACTGGGGAATGTCCGACCACGGCATTTGAGCGTCGTGGCATCCGGATCAGAAGGAGTGGTGGCTGAGTTTCCGATTGAAGTTGGTGATTTCGTCAGCGAGGGCACGCTGCTGTCTCAACTGCGGAACGAATCGACAAACCTTGACGTTGAAGAACAGGAAGCGATCCTCAACGAACGCCGGGCGGAGCTTGCGGAAATCAGCGTGCCTCGCAAAGAAGACGAAGCTGAAGCGCAGGCTCGTAAGTTGTCGGCGGACATCATGTATTCCAATGCGAAACGGCGGATGGAAGAACTGACGGCACTCAGCGTTCGCGGTGCTGCGAATCAATCCGAAGTCAAAGACGCTCAGGATACGCTGGACGCCGCCGAACAGACGCGACTGGCGGCCGTGGCGATGCTGTCAAAGATCTCGAATCCGCGTCCCGAAACGGTGCTGCAGGCAAAGGCCCGCGTCGAGGCACAGGAAAAGCATGTCGCCTTTCTCAAGGCTGAACGTGAAAAGCGATCCACGAAAGCTCCGTTCACGGGCTTCGTTGTCGAGGAACATACCTATCTTGGTCAGTGGCTGTCCAAAGGGGCTCCAGTGGTCACCTTGGCTCAGTTGAATGAAGTGCAAGTGGAAGTGCAGATTGATCAGCAGTACATCGATCAGATTGCGCCAGGCCGACCGGTGACGCTGCATGTGCAGGGAACCGGAAGTCGCAACGGACAGGCTGTCGAATGGACGGGCGAAGTGGATTCTGTCGTTCCGCGCAGCAACTGGCAGAGCGGGTCGCGAAGTTTTCCGGTGATCGTGCGAATCGAAAACAAGATCGATGAATCCACGATGCCGCCCGTCCCGGCTTTGCGCGAGGGCATGATGGCGGAAGCGACATTTCGCGGCGAGGGTGTCGATGCGGTCCTTGTGCCGAAAGATTCCATGGTGCGAACATCACGCGGTACATTCATTTACATTATCAATCCGCCTGTTGCAGGAGAACCACTCAGCGTGCGTCAGGTCCTGGTGGAACCCGGCCTGAGTTCCGGTACATGGATTCAGGTCACCGGCGAGAATCTTACTTTGGGGATGCAAGTCGTGACCGAAGGCGCGGAACGCCTGCGCGCATTTAAGAGCGTGGCAATTGTCCCAGAAGATTCCAACGCCGTTATTCCGGCACCCGAAAAATCACCATAGTGACGTCACATCATCCGACGGATCAGTCGGATCGGACTGATCTGACTGTGTTTCTGCCAACTGCCAACTGCCAACTGCCAACTGCCAACTGCCAACTGCCAACTGCCAACTGCCAACTGCCAACTGCCAACTGCCAACTGCCAACTGCCATGAACTTCATCAAATTCTCACTCGACAATCCCGTCAAACTCACCGTCAGTGTCTTTCTGTCGGTGCTGTTCGGAGTGATTGCGTATCTGGCGACACCGGTGCAATTGACTCCGGACGTTGTAGAACCGGAAATCACGATTACAACTGTCTGGCCTGGGGCAAGTGCTCAGGAAATTGAACGGGAAATTATCGAAGAGCAGGAAGAGCAGCTTAAAAGCGTCGAAGGACTGGATGAGTTCAAGAGCGAAAGCAGCGATTCCAGCGGTTCGATTACGCTGAAGTTTGCCGTCGGCACGGACCTCGCCGACGCTCGTGCGCGGGTTGCGGAAAAACTGAACCAGGTTCCTGAATATCCCGACGACGCGCGGGAACCGGTGATCTCGACGGTCAATGCGAACACGAATGCCATCGCCTGGTTTATCCTCAAACCGATTCCGCCGACGCGGGAAGATTTGTTGAATCTGATCGCCCAGGCACCTGAACTCAAAGAGCCGCTCACGCCGCTGATGGACCGCGCAGGACCAATCGATCTGTCGCGATTGAATCTGCTGGCCGATGCGCATCCGATCCTCAAAACATTCACGATGGGCCGCGACAATCCGGCGCTGATGCGGAAGTTTGCGGAAGACTATATCGAGGCGGATTTCGAACGAGTTCCCGGTATTGCCAATGGCAATGTGTTCGGCGGTCAGGAGCAGGAGTTTCGCGTCGAGGTGAATCCCGGTCGACTGGCCGCGTTCGGAGTCACGCTGGATCAGTTGCGAGCATCATTACTGGCACAAAACCAAAACACGTCGGCCGGCGATATCCCGGAAGGTCGTCAACGGAATGTGGTGCGAACACTGGGACAGTATCAGACGCCGGAACAGGTCAACGACACGATTATTGCAAATCGCGACAATGCTCCTGTGCGCGTCCGAGACGTCGCAACGGTTGGCATCGCCTACAAAAAGCCCGACGGCGTGGTGCGTCAGATGGGACTCAACGCACTCGCGGTGAATGCTCAGCAGTCACCGAATACGAACATCAAAGAGATCATGGGGCCACCGCGGGAAGATCTGGACCTGAATCATGACGGCGAGATCACGACGCTGGAATTGGCCGAATGTACACAGATCTATGGTCGCAATCTCCGCATCGCGTGTGAAGAACTGAATCTTGGCATCCTGAAGCAGAAGGGGTTGTACCTGGAACAGGTCTACGACCAGACCCTGTACCTGGATTCGGCAACGGAACTTGTGCAGAGCAACGTCTACATCGGCGGCACACTGGCGGTGATCGTGCTGCTGTTGTTCCTGCGGAGTCCCCGGTCGGTGCTGATTATCGGCCTTTCAATCCCGATCAGTCTGATCGCCACGATGCTGTTCGTGAAGATCTTCGGGCGCAGTATTAATGTCATCAGCCTGGCGGGGATGGCGTTCGCTGTCGGGATGGTTGTGGACAATGCCATCGTCGTGCTGGAAAACATCTATCGTCATTTTCAGATGGGCAAGACGTCTCGCGAAGCCGCCCTTGAGGGAACTCAGGAAGTCTGGGGCGCGGTGCTTGCTTCGACGCTGACAACAATGGCCGTGTTTGTGCCGGTGATCTTCGTACAGGGACAGGCCGGTCAGTTGTTTCGTGACATTTCCATCGCCATTTCGTGTTCGGTCGGCTTGTCGATGCTCGTGAGCATCACCGTGATCCCTGCGGCTGCCGCGTGGCTGCTGAACAGTCAGGATGTTGCCCGCCTCGAATACGATACCAGCTTCAGACTTTCGGGCCTGTTTGGACTCGTGCGGCTGGCAACGTGGCTCAATGATGGATTCTCCAACGTCCTGCGTTCGATGATGACGGCCCGCGGGAGCTGGCTCGTGCGTTTACTGATCGTTGCCGCGTTTGTCGCGGTATCGGCGATCGGAAGCATTTGGCTGTGGCCTCCGACGGAATATCTGCCGACCGGAAATCGGAACCTCGTGATTGCCATTCTGTTGCCGCCGCCGGGATACAACATCGACAAGATGATCGAACTTGGCGAAGGCATCGAGCGTCGTCTGGCGCCGTATTGGGCCGATGACGCAAAACCCGGCGCGCCGCGAATCAGCGATTTCTTTTTTGTCGCTCGCGGACGCATGCTGTTTCTGGGTGCAAAAGCTGTCGATGAATTACGCGCCGGTGAGTTGATCCCGATTCTGTCGGCGGCGGCAGGATCGCAGCCGGGTGTCATTCCGATTGTGAGCCAGTCCAGTCTGTTCGACAGCGGAATCAGCGGCGGTCGTACGATTGATGTCGAAATCACCGGACCCGATCTGGAAGGGCTCGTGGAAGAAGCTCAGAAAGCCTTTGGACTCTGCATGGCCGAGTTTCCAGTCACGGCGGGCAATCAACTGCGTCCGATTCCGGGACTGGATCTGTCCAGTCCTGAACTGCACGTCGTGCCGAAACTCGAACAGGCAGCGGAACTGGGCGTGACGGTCTCGTCGCTGGGTTATGCCGTGAATGCCCTCGTGGATGGTGCGTTTGCCGGAGACTACTGGCATGAAGGTCGTCGCATCGATCTGGTGATCAGCGGCGATGCGGACTATGCCGCTCATTCACATGATCTGGAAAATCTGCCGATCCGCACGGCGTCCGGTCAGACCGTGAGGCTGTCAGCCGTCGCGGATGTGCTGTTGAGTCGCGGGCCGGAGCAGGTCAATCATATCGAACGTCAGCGATCCATCACGATTCAGATCCGACCCGCCGCAGGCATCGCGCTGGAATCGGCGATGAAGACAATTGACGAGAAAGTCCGCAAGACTCTGATGCAGTCGCCGCGATTTCAAAGTGGCTTGTACCAGATCAGGCTGGCGGGCACGGCGGACAAATTGTCCGAGACATGGTTTGAACTCAAATGGAACATCGGGCTGGCCGTGTTGCTGACGTACCTGTTGATGTGTGCGTTGTTTGAGTCGTTTCTGTACCCGCTGGTGATCATGCTGAGCGTCGGCCTGGCACTGGTCGGAGGCCTTGGTGGCTTGCGGATTCTCAATATTTTCCGCCTGCAGCCGCTAGATATGCTCACGATGCTGGGCTTTGTGATTTTGACCGGGACGGTGGTGAACAACGCCATTCTGGTCGTGCATCAGGCCCTGAATCTGATTCGAGATCACGCGATGAATTCAGTCGATGCCGTATGTGAAAGTGTCCGGTCCCGCATGCGTCCGATCTTCATGAGTACGATCACCACGGTTTTGGGAATGTTACCGCTGGTGGTTCCAATGCCGGTGCTGGCAGACGGCGTCTGGATCTGGAGCGTCGGTGCCGGCAGTGAACTTTATCAGGGCCTGGGAGCCGTCGTTCTGGGCGGTCTGATCGTCTCCACAATCTTTACGCTGATCCTGATTCCGGCAGGTTTCAGTCTGGTGATTGATGCACTGGCCAGAATCCACAGCATGACAGAGCGCGCGCGCGGGTGAAGGTGGGTAATGTGTATCTTTCGGGTTCCAAACTTGAGCAGCCAGGCACGAGCCAGCGGTAACGGTCGCAGCAAGACGGATCCGTATGTGCGAATTGACGTAAGTTGAACCCAGCCGCAATTCGCTACGTGGGGTAAGCTTCCAGCTTGCCATCGCGAATTCTCCGCTTCCGCCATTCCAGATTCTGAGACGGAATGCCTCTGGTTTTTCGCGCTTCCTGGACAAATGCCAATCCTCAGGAATCGGCGCAATTCGGGCTGAGTCGAAGTCGTCGCTTAGGCTACTATCGCACGCCCCGTGCATCCACAAATCCGCAGATCGAAACCCGCCTGCTGAATCCTTCCTACGGAGGCTTCCGTGTCAAACCAAGTCGAACAAGCCTGTTCGTCCAATCCTGAAATACTCGATCCTGCCTCGAACTCATCGGGAACGAAAGAACGTGAATGGGGCACGCGCGTGTTCCTTGGCTTTCTGTTTCTGATTGCGTGTGCCTACGCGACGATGCTGATCTATCATGTATCCCGCCCGCCGGGTACCGTTGCCGAAGACGATGGAATTCTGGAACAGTGCCGCCAGATCTGCCTGCGTTACGGACTTGTGTCCACCGGAAACGTCCGCAAGGATGCAGAAGCGTACCTGCATGTTGCGCAGAAGCAGAATCTGACTGAGGGATTGTCGCAGATTCTTGCGGACGCGGCCTTTCGTCCCGCACAGACTCAGAAACATCCGTTGCTGAACCAAACCTCGCCGCAATTTGAGTTGCCGGATGATGCGGGGAAGACTCAGTCGCTCAGTGCAATCGGCAAGGACCGTCCTGTGCTGGTCGTTTTTTATCTAGGCTACGGATGCAGTCACTGCGTCGCTCAGTTGCTCGCCCTTGAAAAAGATTTGCATTACTTTCGCGAACTGGACGCTGACATTGTGGCCATCAGTTCTGATGAGTCGGCACATACGGCTGAACGTTTTAAGGAATACGGACGCTTCAATTTCCATGTGCTGGCAGATGTTAATAAAGCCGTTGCCCAGGCGTGGAATGTGTATCAGCCAGAGTCCGGTGATGAGCCTGAATTCAGCAGGCACGGAACGTTTGTTGTGGATCGCACGGGCCGTGTCGTCTGGGCGGAATTGAGTGCCGAACCATTCCTCGACAACAAGTCGCTGCTGCACATCATCGCCCGTGCTCAGGGCCTGCTGCCGTCTTCGCAAGCTGCAGAACTGGCAACGGCCCGCTGAATCATCCAGACGTTCTATGAAACAGGAAGACGTAAAATTAGTCTGTTGACGGCTTTAGGCAAAGTCGTAAACTCATCTCATGCAGCGACATGAAATCACTCCTGAATTTCAGAAGATCCTTAAAACGGCGTTTCGTCTGGCAGAAGAAGTCTCGGCATCGGCATTGCTGATTCTGGCGGATCGCGCGTACGACTTCGCGGCGATGAAGCGTGATTCCAAGGGATTTCGGCTGATCGTCGCATCGGATAAGAAGGACGTTCAGGAGGCGATTCGGCTGGACGATGTCGATATCGTGGAGATCCAGCAGGAACCGCAGTCACGTCATATTCAGGTCTCCCAGATTCTGCTTGAGGCGATGGCGGATGAGCTGCTGCAGACCGGCGACGTAGCGGTTGTGGTCTATTCGATCTACGAAAAGGACGGCTGCGATACCATCAGCGTCGTGCGACTTGCCGAACAGCTCGCCCGACTCACGTCACGCGACCTGCAGCGGCTGGAAACCAAAGTGCCACTGGAAACCCTGCGCACCGTGGTGGATCTGGCCTGCGAAATTGGCCGCGAAGGCCGTGAAGGAAAACCGGTCGGCACATTGTTCGTCGTTGGTAATCATCGAAAGGTCATGGAGCTTTCGACGGAGCAGGTTCATGATCCGTTTCGCGGTTACCCAAAATCCGAACGTGCAATTCGCAATCCGCGTGTGCGGGAGAGTATCAAAGAGCTGGCTCAGATCGACGGAGCCTTTGTGATTTCATCCGACGGTCTTGCGATTTCAGCCGGTCGTCATCTGCGTGCATCAGCGGATGGATTGACATTGTCCAAAGGGCTTGGTTCACGGCACTGGGCGGCCGCCGAAATCTCCAAGGCTACCGGTGCGATCGCGATCGCTGTTTCCGAATCAACCGGCACGGTTCGCATTTTCCAGGACGGCGTAATTGTGCTCCGCATTGAGCCGATGCGAAACGCCATGAAATGGACCGATGGTTCCGGCGACGCAATTGGTGAGTGACATGATTCAAGACATTGATTCAGACGTCGCCATTCCTGCGTCCGAACGCGGCCAGCCTGCGTGGGCTTTGGCGACTTTGTTCCCGACTCAGGGGTCATGGTCCGAAGCTGACTACTTTCGCCTTGAAACCGAGCACTTCGTCGAGCTCGTCGATGGATGTATTGAGGTTCTGCCAATGCCGACATGGTTGCACCAGAGAATTGTGCGGTGGTTGTCACGGCGATTTGAGGACTGGACGGCACTGCACAACTATGGCGAAGTGCTGTTCGCTCCGCTTCCGCTGAGACTATTTGCCGGCACGATTCGCGAACCCGATATCCTGATCGTGCAGCGGCGTGAACCGAATTCGCGTCTGGAAAAATATCCTACGTCTGCTTTGCTGGTTGTGGAAGTCGTCAGCGACGGCCCGGCTGCGCGGAATCGCGACCTGATCGATAAACGTCAAGACTACGCTAAAGCAGGCATTGCGGAGTACTGGATTGTCGATCCGATCGAGCGAGTCATCACGGTTCTGACGCTCGACGGCCAGGAGTACCGAGAACACGGTCGATTCACGATTGGCCAGTCTGCAACGTCGCTGCTGTTGAAGGATCTGACAATTCGCACAGATGACGTGTGGGCATTGGAACGTGATGGTTGAAACGACCGTCGATAACGGTGAGCAAGCAGTCCGCCGTCGTACAGGCCGCTCCTGGATTCCACGACGAAGTAGAGTCGCTCGGTTCCGTCCATTTCGGCGAGTACGGCCCAGTCGGAGTTGTAGTGTTCTGTCGATACGTGGAATCGGGGTTTACAAAATTGGCCGGAGGGCGTCAGGCTCGCGGGCGATGTGCGGAAGATCTCGCATGGGGTACAATTCCCAGTCGCGTGAAATATGGGTCCAGCCGAACCGCCAGCGCTCTCCAGTGGTGGTGAGGGACCGCTGGGTACAGATGATGTTCCAGATGGTAAAGGTGGTCGAAGGCGAGCATGCGTGCCCATGCACCTCGAAACAGTCGCGTCTGCGTGAGCGGAGTTTGTCCGTCAGCAATATGCGGGATAAACACAGTGATCAATGGAAACACCCAGCTTCCCGCGATCACAAGGCCGGCATAAACGATCGGGGCCGGTGTCCAGCGAACAGTGATTACGGCGGTGCATATCAGGACCAGGATGCCGGTGGCCTCCACCAGCAGCAGCGGGCGCTGGCGCGGATGATTCAGCCAGGCCCAGTTCCAGAGGCGGACCTGAAGCATTGGACCACACAGCAATGTCTGAATCAGCGACATGTGTACCGCTGAGCCTTCCAGGTCCGTCGTTTCCAGCGGATGCTGATGATGGTGCAGGTGCGACAGTCGATAGGCCGTCCCGCTGCGGAGCGAGCACAATTCGATCAGACTCAGCCAAAAATGATTCCAGCCTCTTTGCAGCCCCAGCGTTTGATGCACGAGATCGTGAGATGACGAACCGTAGGTGATAAAGCATAGAGTCATCACCGAAACAACCGCCAGTGGCCACCAGCCGAGGCTCGCAAATACGCCGTAGCTCGTCATGACCGCGAATGGACCACCGATCGTCATCAGGCGTCGCAGAGGTGAGACCTGCAGCAGGTCACGCCCCAATTCCTGAAGCGTCGGTAATTGCGGGACAGCGGGACATTCTGAATCCGGACTGTTCAGCGTCATTGATCGCTCCCTTCATTCAGCAGCATTTTGCGTCGGGCCAACAGCAGGCCGAGCAGGAACAACGCGGCTCCGATCACTGCCGGTGCAAGATGAATCGGGTCTGTGTAACCGATCGCCGGATGGACCAGGACCGCCGTGCTCCAGCCCGCGAACCCGCCAACGGCCAGAGTCTGCCACAGCGCGCGCGAGGGCTGTCCAAACCAGACACTCGCCAGAGTCAGCATCCCGGCCGTTGTGACAGCACCGCCGAACCCTGCTCGGTCATGAGCGATCAACGGAATCAGTCGAGGATTGATTGCATTCAGTTGCTGGCGATCGATTCCCATGAATGTCAGGTCGCTCGGGACGAAGACGCTCGTCATGCCGACAAATTGAATCGTCAAGCCGCCGCCAATCATGCCGCACGCCGAAATGAGCAGAAAGATCCGGCCAAGACCAGCCTGGCTTCTCCATGTCAGGCCGCGAGCGGGAAGAAACACGCTCAACCATTTCTGACGCATCAACCCATCGCGCTTCGGTCGTTGCATCCACAGGCCCAGACTGAAGCAGGGGAGCAGCAACAATGTGGCGGCTCCGTGCCAGGTATCAAGATAGCCATAACCGAGGTAAGTCAGGAAGCTGCCGAAGCCAGCCATGCCGCTGACCACGAGCGTCCACCAGGCCCATTGTTCCCTGTGCCGCAATGGAAACTCGGCCAGCCACAGATAGAGCACTGCGATCCCAGCCAAAGCACCACCGAAGCTGATGCGGTCATGAATCATGAAATGCACGATGCGGCATTCGTTGATCCCGCACAGTTCTTCGGGCTGCATTTTCAGGTAAGCAACATCATGAGGCAGAAAGTGTCCGGTCATCGATTGAAACGTGGCAAACAATCCGGCCAGTCCCAGACAGACACCGCAAAACGTGATCAGAGACCTGCCGTCGCCAATCAACGCCTCAGCCAGCCCTCGTGGATCGTGTTGCATCGGATCTCTCATACGAATATTGAATGTTGGCAGATCATACGACGGCGCACAGGAGCAAGTCGTGCCTGCCGGGTCCTACTGTATCAACATTGATGCAAATAGCAGGGATTTGCTGGGACTGTATATTCGCCGCCGCAACGGATCGTGAGATCCCGTCATTTCCGACCGCGCGGAGTATAACCACGTTGAACGTACCACTGCGTGCCCGCTTTCAGACAACCAGTCCTCTCGGCTGCTGGACGTTGGAACGCGGCTCGACGTTCGAAGACACTGCTTGCGGTCGGCGTTGTCGTCTCGACTGAAAACGGTGCTGCTTCCGCCGACCTGACTTTGGGAGTGCGGTGGCTCGACACCGCTTTGGTATTTTCAGGCGAAGCTCCCTAGACGAGCCGCTGGGGCGAATCCGATACCTTCCGCTCGTCGTTTAACGATCATTCTCCCACACTCGATTTTTCTTCAAAACCAATCGGGGGCTGCACATAGAATTCGGTAGAGTCAGGAAGTTCAATTCCCGTCGGCAAGCGCCGATCTGGACAATTTGTGTACGAAAAAAGTCGAGAAGGCCGGACTTAAAGTCTACTTCAAATTCAAACACGGCAGAATTCTGCCTTTGTGAGTAGCCTGTTCAGGCGATCAGAACTAAACTATGCGTTCATTGAAGCCGCAGGATTTATTCCGAGGACGATTGGCCGGGAGCCTGCTGGCGCTCAGTTTCCGTAACCCGTGTTGAGGGTCAGACGATGGCGGTTGTAAATTGTTTTGGGCAAGTAGGCCGGTTTCGCATGGCATACTGTGGATTCGCAGCGGCGTTAGGCATCGCCTTAGCGGTCTGCAATTCCGCTGTGGCCTTTCAGGCCAAACCGGATGTTCCGCCGGTGCTGGATGCGAAGAGCCAGCAGATTGAAGATCTTGTCAAGTCAGCGATCGCAAAAATGGATCGCGGCGAATGGGATGCGGCGATGCAGGATTGCACTGCGGCGTTGCAGGTCGATGAAAAGAGTGGCCGGGCACTCGTGGCCCGCGGGATAGTTTACAACGGCAAAGGCGAATACGACACCGCCATCGCGGACTTTGATGTGGTCACAGCTCAGACCGGTCGCGAGCCGACGATGCTCACCAATCGCGCCGATGCATATGCCGCACGATCACATTCTCTGTTTCTGCAGGGCAAATATCTGGACGCCATTGACAGCGCGTACTTTGCGACACTGGAAAAAAGTGACCACATCGGCGCGCATCTGAATCGAGCGGAAGCGTACGTCGCCCGTCGCCAATACGACAAAGCCATCAACAGCGCGAACCGAGCCATCAATGCGGACGACAAGTCTGCCGCAGCGTACAGCATGCGAGGTCTTGCGTACGGGGCCAAAGGCAACTTTGATCAGGCTCTGGCCGACGAAAACAAAGCCCTCGAACTGGATGGCAATCTGGCAGTCGCCTATCAGCGTCGTGCCGCAGCATGGGTCGCGAAAAAAGACGCTGTCAAAGCGGCTACGGATTTTGACAAAGCCATCGCACTGCAGCCTGGTCTGGTGGATGCGCTGTGTGATCGGGCCTATTTCTATGCGCTTCAGCGGGACACCGTCAAAGCGATGGCCGATCTGGACCTGGCGATTCAGAAAGACCCGAAATTCCCCAAAGCCCATGTGCAAAAAGGACTGGCTTTGCTGGATCAGGAGCAGTTCGATCAGGCGATCGCCTGCTTTGATGCGGCCATCAAGCTTCAGGACAATCATGCCGGTGCTCATTGTTATCGCGGGTACGCTTTGCACGGCAAAGGTTCGCACACCGGAGCGGTGGAAGAATTCACCAAAGCCATCGCGCTTGATCCGGAACTGGCGGCTGCATACTCAGGGCGAAATCTGTCGTACAAGAAACTCAAGATGCTGACTCAGGCCAGTGCGGACGCCGCGAAGGTCAAGCAACTCACGCCTGAACCGCCGCCAAAGAAAACGGCCGAGAAAAAGAAGGAAGATCTGCCGCCACGCTTCCTGGTCAAATCAAAACCTGTCGATCCGGCAAAGAAAAAGGATGTGATGCGTTCTGCCGCTGAAGTGGATCGACTGGTGACAGCGAATTACGCGAAGCACAGCGTCTCTGCAAATCCAAAGACTTCTGACGAACAGTTTTTGCGACGCATCTATCTGGACGTGACGGGCACCATTCCGACTCTGGGCCAGACACGAAAATTTCTGGCAGCGTCGGACCCCGAAAAACGCTCTGCTCTGATCGACGAACTGCTCAGCAGCGACGGTTATGCCAGTCACTGGTACAACTACTGGGCCGATGTGCTCCGCTATACCGACAGCCTGAACAACAATGTCCGCGGCGAACCGTATCGACAGTGGATCAAACAGTCACTGGCGGAAAGCAAGCCGTGGGATAAGTTCGTCAACGAACTGCTGACCGCCGAAGGACTTGTCTGGAAGAATCCGGCGACCGGCTACGTGCAGCGCGATTCCGGAATGCCGCTGGACAACATGAACAACACAGTTCGCATCTTCCTTGGAACCAGAATTGGCTGTGCTCAGTGCCACGATCATCCGTTCGACCGCTGGACTCAGAAAGAATTCTACCAGATGGCGGCGTTCACATTCGGCACGCTCACAAATACGAATGGCGGCGACACGCGGTACTGGGAGAAGAATCCAAACGATCGCCTGCAGGAAGAATACGCCAGCATCGTGCAGGAAGAAGAAGACCGCCGCAACAATTCGTACCGGTTTGATCGTCAGATCGGGATCAACATGATGATCGTCAACGATCAGGTTGACCGCAAGATCACGCTTCCCGCCGATTATGCTTACGACAACGGCAAAGCCGGCGAAGTTGTGCCTCCGAAAGCGTTGTTCGGAGTGCCTGCGGAATTTCGCAAGGACGAAGCGCCGCGCAAGGCTTTTGCCCGCTGGGTTGCTTCCAAAGAGAATCCGCGTTTTGCTCTGACCATTGCCAATCGCCTCTGGAAACAGACGTTCGGCATCGGGCAGATTGAACCGGTCGATGACATGATGGACAGCACGGTCGCCGAAAATCCGGAACTGATGACGTTTCTTGAATCCGAAATGAAGCGTCTGAATTTCGACATGAAGGAATATCTCAGGATTCTTTACAACACGCAGGCGTACCAGCGTCAGGCGTGTTTTGAAGAAATTAATCCAGGTGAGCCATATCACTTTGCCGGCCCGGTCCTGCGCCGCATGACGGCTGAACAGGCCTGGGACTCCATCCTGACGCTGGCCGTGCCGGATGAATATCGCGAACTGCCGGCAGAAGTTCGCACGACAGCGATCGATCTGGATCTGACAAAAGTCACTGCCGAAGACCTGATGGCTGCAGAATCAAAAGCTCAGTCAGTGGACGGCGAACAGGGCAAGCGCCAGGCACCGTATGTCTACAAGGGCGTGCTGCTGGCACGAGCTTCCGAATTGCCGTCGCCGGTTCCTGCCAGTCATTTTCTGCGGATGTTCGGTCAGTCGGATCGCGAACTGATTTCCGCCTCATCGACAACAGGTTCGGTGCCTCAGGTACTGTTCATGCTCAACGGCCCGATTTCCCATATGCTGCTGGAGAGCAACTCCACAATCTACAACAACATCATGCGCCGCAAGACGGTGGATGAAGGTGTTGAAACTGTCTTCCTCACGATTCTGAATCGACAACCGGATATGGAAGAAAAGAAACTGGCTGCCACCGAGATCAAGCAGGCTGGAGCCCCTGGTTACGGCAACGTCATCTGGTCGCTGCTTAACACCCGTGAGTTTTTGTTCATT
>JAYTAK010000737.1:0-3530 GCA_043737515.1 Candidatus Kuenenia sp.
CAACGTAGCCGTCTCGCTCCGCCGAGACGATGCCTCGTTCTATCGCGTTCGCCACCGGAAACTGATACTCCAGGCAAATCCGTGCAAAGGCGAATGCGACTCCGGGCCAAAGGCCCATCCATTCAAATAGCCTGGGCTAAAGCGATTAGCGACGGCCCAGGAATCTTTTTGGAAATAGATTATCACGCATCTCGTCAGCGTTCGCTCTCGCCGGTGCTTTTATGTAATCTCCATGCCACATAATCAATTTGCTTCCATTCGCGTTGATGAGTACAAGTTGCCAGCGTGGAGACCTCTTGAGTGAACAAGTCGTTTGACTGGGACGTATTTCTCTCGCACAGCAGCATCGACAAGCCGCGCGTCGCTCGGCTGGCCGAGCGGCTGACAGCGGCGGGCTTTCGCGTCTGGGTCGCTCCCACAAGCATTGCCCTTGGACAGGATGTCTACACGGAAATTGAAGATGGCCTTGAGCGATCTCGCGTGCTGATTCTGTGCATGTCCAAAGCGGCGTTCGAGTCCGAGTGGGTGCGGCTGGAACGGAACACGGCCACGTTCCGCGATCCCGGCAATCAAGACCGCCGCTTCCTGCCGCTGAGATTGGACGATTGCCAGATCCCCGCGACGTTGCGGCGTCTGCAATTCATCGACTGGCGGCATGAGTCGGAGGCCGCATGGCAGCAGTTGCTGGCAACGCTTCGATCCGAAAGTGGACGACTGCCCGAAGGTCGCGGCGGGCAGCGGGCCTTCGACGACGGACTGCGGGAAAAGGACATTATCATCGCCGCAGCAGGAGAACCCATTCGCATGAATTCGCGGCAGTTCCAGTCGCACCTGAAACTGAACTACAAAGTCGGCGAACAATTGCCGTTGACGATTCTGCGTGACGGCAAAAAGACGGAACTCAAAATCACGTTCGTGGAGTAGATATACTCCGCGTGGCCAGAAATGAGTCCGGCGAGCGGAGTGGCGTGAGCCCAGTGGTGCTTGGTTTAGAATTGCAAGTCGTTCGTAGTCCCGGCTTCAGCCGGAATTTGCTAGCCATTACAGCCGCGATTCCGCTTAAAGGAGGGACTACGAACTTAAAACAAGTGCCAATAGGCGTGAGCCCTCCGGTACATTTTTTTTGTACCGGCAAGCTGACGCATGCCGCTCGCCAAGTCTCTCACTCATGACCGCGTGGAGTATAATCGAAGTCCGCCTACATGCAGTCGAGACTCCTCATCTTAACCTGCTTTTCAACAAGAGACTTTCACGGAAAAAATCGATGAACTCTTCATTTCTGCCTTTGGCCGTCACGCTGATTCTGATCCCCGATCCTCTGCTTGCTGACGTTCAAACGGCAGCGGAACAGAACATGACGGTGCAGGCCACGGTGACCGTCAAAGCATCGCCCGAAGAGGCATGGGAACACTTGTTGAAGATCGGTACGTGGTGGAGTTCGGACCACACATGGTCGGGAGACGCGAAGAATCTGACTCTGAACGCAGTGCCGGGAGCAGGTTTCGATGAATCGCTGCCTGGAAACGGTTTTGTGCGTCACATGCAGGTGATCTATTCCGATCCGGGGAAGAAACTCCGGGTGACCGGCGTACTTGGACCACTTCAGGAGCACGCTTTGCAAGGCACCATGACAATCTCTCTGAAGGCCGAGGGCGACACGACGATCATTTCGACAACGTATCATGTCGCCGGGCACTTTCCCGGCGGACTCGAAAAAATTGCACCTCTTGTCGATCAAGTGATTACTGAGCAGTTTACGCGTCTTGGAAAACAGATTGTCGGAACACTCTGAAACTGCACCTGCTCCTTCGAAACGATGGAGATTGCGTCGGTGCCCAGTCGTCGTGAGACCTCGGCTCTACTTCAAGGCACTGGAATCAATAATCTCACCACCATCGATTGAGAACAAATCCATTAGTGTCGCGGCATCAATGTCTCGAGACAGGAATCGAACTGAGCCGTCGGCAAAGCTGGTCCAGAAGCCTTTTGTTTCAGGCCCGATCATCGATCCGATCGGATCTTTTTCGTCGATCACCAGATCATCCGGTTTGGTCCAGATGACGGCGTGCGATTCGTCAGCCTGCACCAGCCAAATTGTGTTGCTCGTGCCATCCGTGATATCCTGAATCCTGACAGACGGTCCAACGCGGCCCATGGTGCTGCGATCCGTCAGTGGAGCCACGAATTGAGTCGTGCCGGGCTTCGCGTTATCTCCGGCGGATCGAAATATGGCAGGCATCCTTTCGATCAGCTTTCGATTGTGTTCACTGTCCCATGGCTCATCCTGATGAAACTCCTGATACAGAGGATACTGTTCGAGATAAGGCAGCACCATCACGCGCCAGCTCAATAGCCTTTTCCCCTGCTTATCGACCAGAGACTGCGCCGGAAATGCGTTCCAGACATCATGGAAGTTGTGCATCGCCAGAGCCAGTTGCTTCATTGAGTTGGTGGTATCTCCGGCAGGCTCGGCCCCCAACAGTTTTCTGAGCGTTTCCAGCTTTTGGAACGTGTCTTCAACGGATGTCGTCGTCAACTGGACGGATTTTTCTACAGCGGTCACCTTCAATGGAGTTGCGTCAATCTCTGGCTGCGAGCTGCTGAGCCGGTTAACGGATTCCGCGAATTGATTGGCCGCGTCCACCGACTTCATTTCAATTCGAAGTCGACCTGCTGTTGGTGGAAGTTCGGTCGATAGCGCGACCCATTGCATGGACGACACGTGCGTCGCCATTTCCACGGCGATTTTCGTGTAGGCTTCACCTTGAGTACTCGCAAATGCCAGCATCATGCCAGCCAGATTGGCGGCAAGATTATCAGGACCAGCCAGCACGATTCCATGAGAGCCGTCAACCGCAGCCATCGCATCCAGAAGCTGAGGCACGACATCGCCCGTTTTGTCCCGCAGATTGCTGACCGACTGCTTCGTCGTGCCGATCAGAAAATCGCCGTCTGCTTCAAACACGGGAGCCGTCAGGGCGCCGGGATTGATCGCCTGCAGCAGTACTGCAACGGCCTTTGGATTGGGAGTTGGGATGACGATCGACTCCGGACCTTTCATCAGTCCGGCCAGATCGGTGATCCAGTAGATTCGGTTCACTTTCAATTGCACCAGTGCGTCGCGCGTGGCTTTGACTTCTGCCATGTTCGACTGAGGTGGCTGCCCGAGCTTCTCCTGAAACGCGGAAAACTGCTGCAGATCGATTTTTGAAATGTCGATCCATCCAACCAAGACCGTTTGCGAATCGAGGTACTTCTCGATGCCATGATCTATGGTCGCGTCCTGCGCCTGAACTCCGGGAATCACCAGACAACAGAGTGCCAGGGCGGCGAGCAACGAACGAAATGCAGAGTAGTTCACGGGTATCTCCTCGATTGAATTGTGCGGATGAATTCTGAATTATTTGGATGGTGACAAAACAGCAATGGCATAGACTGTCGCTCCCCTATTCTTCACGCGGTGCGAATTGACAAAGGCGAGCGGCTGGGCGTCAGCCCTCCGTGTGTTAATGCGCGGGCCACGGAGGGCT
>JAYTAK010000738.1:0-3524 GCA_043737515.1 Candidatus Kuenenia sp.
GGACATGAATGTCCAAGCTACAGGAATCGCAGCCTTGCACCGAGTTGCCACAACCCTGCCCGTCTCTGGTTCCCGTCACTCCGGATTTGGCCACAATGCGCTAAACTTTCGCCGCAGGACGCCGCGACTGAGATTCGACAGGATGTCGGACCGCACAACTGCGATTTACAATCGATTGCTGGTCTGTTGACGAGGTGTTTCGTACAGTATCTCACGACAACCTGCCTTCCTCTGCCGAAGCGTCTGCACGACGAGTTCACGCAGCAGAGGCTTCCGCGTACCACCTGCCTTTGGAGTTTTTATGACCGACGTTAGTAAGACCACGCCAAAAGCATTCCAGCCAACTCGGCGAAGATTTGTTTCCTCCGCCGCATCGGCAGCGTTTGGTTTCACGCTGGTTCCGAGGCACGTGCTGGGTGGCCCCGGATACATTGCCCCCAGCGAGCAGCTTCAGGTCGCCGGGATCGGTGCTGGCGGGATGGGTGGCGGAGACATTGCCACGTTTACAAAACTCGGAGCCAATTTTGTTGCCATCTGCGATGTTGATGATGAGCGAGCGGCTGGCACATTCAACGCTCATCCGAAAGCGCGGCGATACAAAGATTTTCGCGAGATGCTCGACAAAGAAGCCAACAATATCGACGCTGTGACTGTCGGCACACCGGACCATATCCACGCCGTGGCCTCCATGGCGGCCATCAGAGCCGGCAAGCACGTCTACTGCCAGAAGCCGCTGACTCATACGCTCTTTGAATGTAGAGAGCTGACCAGGGCCGCAATCGCCGCGAAGGTGATGACATCAATGGGCAATCAGGGACACGCCACCGAAGGCGCGCGGTTGACCAACGAATGGATTCAGGCCGGTGTGATTGGCGAAGTCCGCGAAGTTCATGTCTGGTCCGATCGAGCGGGAAAGCTCTGGAAGCAGGGCATCGGTCGTCCGGCGGAAACTCCGCCCGTTCCCAAAACGCTCGACTGGAACCTGTGGCTCGGCCCGATTCAGGAACGTCCGTACAACCCTGCGTATGCACCGTTCGGCTGGCGAGGCTGGTGGGACTTCGGTACCGGTGCGCTGGGAGACATGGGATGCCACATCATCGATCATCCTGTGTGGGCGCTTAAACTCGGCGCGCCGACGTCGGTGGAATCCAGCGTAACTCACGACGGAACTCTGAACGAAAAAAACGAACTCAACACCGAGACGTTCCCCAAAGCAACAATCATCACTTACCAGTTCCCCGCCCGCGACGAAGGCAAATTGCCTCCCGTCACGATGACGTGGTACGACGGTGGCCTGATGCCTCCAACACCCGTTGAGATGTCCGGCGACCAGCGACTGCCCGACAACGGCGTGTTGTACGTCGGCAGCAAAGGCAAAATGTACCATAGCTCACACGGCGGAATGCCGCAGCTTCTGCCGGGAGAACTTCTGGAACAGGCAAAGTCCGTCGCTCCGACGATGGAACGTTCTCCAGGGCACTATGAAGAATGGTATCAGGCATGCAAGAGTGGAAAGCTTCCAGCAGCCAGTTTTGACTACTCCGGGCCAATGACGGAGACCGTGCTTCTGGGCGTGCTCGCATTGCGAGCCCCCGGGCATCGCCTGCTGTGGGATTCGTCGGAACTGAAAGTCACGAATCGGGCCGAGATCAATCAGTACGTTCACACGGAATATCGAAAGGGGTGGTCGCTCTGATCAAGATTCAGAATGGACGCCGGATCTGGGTTTGTAGGGTGTGGCAAACGGTTGACAAGCCGTGCAGGCACACCAACGTATACGTGATTTTTGGGGTAGGACTTCTCTTGATCATCGCCCTGCGGCGGCAAGCTCCGCAGCAGCGTGAAAGGTTTCTCGTCATGAATTACAGGATCTGGTCTTTGCGTCTATTCGTCGCCTTGTCGTTGCTGCTAACCGCGCTGAGCCACGCCACCCGCGCCGCGGACAACGAACTGACGCCCGCCGAAAAAACCGCTGGCTGGGTCCTGCTGTTTGACGGTAAGACGACGGACGGCTGGCTCGATTCCATAGAACAGCCCGTCGCCGCAACGCATGTACACGACGGCACGCTGAATCCGCATCCCTGCAACTACATGTTGATTCACAAAGAAGTTTACGACAATTTCAAGCTGTCACTGGAATTCAAGGTCAGTCCCAGGTGCAACAGCGGAGTCTTCATCCGCACATTTCCGTTGAAGCCGCGAGAAGGCAAAGACGTTGGCTTCAACGGCATCGAAGTCGCCATCGACGACACGACGACGGCCGGCTTCCACGACACCGGTGCCCTCTACGACCTTGTGCATCCGTCTAAGAATGTGATGAAACCGCAGGGAGAATGGAACCACATGCTGATCACCTGCGACAGGAGCCTGATCAGCATCGAAGTGAACGACATTGAGGTGACTCGGACGGATCTCGATCAATGGACCACCGCCAACAAACGCCCGGACGGCACCGATCACAAATTCGACGTCGTCTACAAAGATCATCCACGCCAAGGCTACATCGGCCTCCAGGACCACGGCAGCGATGTGTGGTACAAGAACGTCAAGCTGCTGCGGTTAAAATGAACGCGCGTTATCGACGCAGGGTGCGCGGGACCGAAAATGTATTGCAAACATGCCCTGCGACAGGCAGCGATCAGAACGATGGATCAGAGGCAAAGCCGTGGCGATCCATTCAGAAAACTGCCAACTCCGCGACACCTGTCGTTCAAGCTACTTTTGCTCTGGACTAAGAGCAACGTTCATGGCGATGGCTTGGATGTAGTCCACTCCGGTTCAGCGTTTTGTTCGGCGAACACCTGTACGCGATTCACGTTCTTCTCGCACAAAAGCAGATCGCCTGCGCAATTTACCTCGCATGGCTCCCATTGCATAAGGCAGTTCGGCTTATCGCAATTAATCTGTCCCGATTCGTTGTAGCAGTCGTCGGCCCAGAGCAGATGCATCGCCTCGTGCCAGAGCACAAACCGGCAGCTCGCCTTCCAAGTAACGGCGAACCGCCCCATCCGTGCGCCACCCCATTTTGCCAGCGGATACTTCTGACGAATCGAACGAGCCATTTCATGCTCTGACTCGCAGAAGACAAGCAACTTCCGGCTGTCGAACGAATCGCCCCGTAAGCCAGAGGCATCAACGATCTGCAGAGTTAAATAGTGTCCAACACGTTCACGGTCGATGTTGGAGAGTTCCCGCAATTTGACAGTGGGGAAAAAAGGGTACTTACCCAGCAGTCGTTCGCTGAAGGCGTTCAGCGATTCTTCAACGAATTCGCGTTCAGAGGGGACTAGTGCTGCGAATCGTAGTTGATAGCCCATGAGGGTGAGAAGCTACGCAGGCGGTCGCGGATTTCTGCCTCCCAGTCGCCGCGTTTTTCCAGGTTTAACATTGACTGAAAGATACCCCTCTCGAAGATTTTCCGTGATTGAATTGTTCACGGTTCTCAAGGAGGAAGGTGATGTCCGGCAAGGCGGCCAGGATTTTGCTGTCGGAAAAGCAGCACGAAATCCTGCAGATTATTGTGA
>JAYTAK010000739.1:0-8036 GCA_043737515.1 Candidatus Kuenenia sp.
CCGCCGGTGTAGAAGCCCAGGGAATAGACGCCCTGGCTGCCGTTCAAAGCACCTTTGAATACCAGTCCGTTGTTGTGATTGTTGGTCGAGAGGTTGACCCAGCCCTCGATTGTGAGGGAGTTGGTGAAGTCGAGACTGGAATCCGATGGGATGCTGACATAACTGCTGCCGTCAAGGCTAAACGCCTGTCCCACATTACCAGCCACGTACGTAACAGCGTTCTGAGGCGAGCCGTTGTTTGTCTCGATGAAGTCATTGGCATTTCCTTCGGCCTGCCACCAACTCACGATGCTGTCCGGTGCTTCGACACAAGGAGGAGCCGGAGGAATGATCGTAAATGACGCCGTGTTGTTCGCAGCGTCGTAATCCAGAGTTGCAGACGAAACTGTTACCGCGTTAACGCCATTACTCGACGTAAAGAACGTCGGCAGCACAACCACCGTCAAGGTGATGACCTGATCGCCATCCGAGGCTTGCAAATTGCGCGTGGCGGCGATCACGGTGCCGTCGCTGCCGACGGCAGGTGCCGAGTAGGCCCAGCCGCTGGGCGTGGTCAAAGAGACGAATTCCAACCCGGTGGGAAGGACATCGCGCAGCGAGGCGAAGATGGCATCATCGCCGGTGTTACGCACGGTGATGGTGTAAGCGATCGTACTACCGACGGGAACCGGTGCCGTGGGGCCGCTTATTGTCACAGACAAGTCGCCGCGAGCCGTTTCGTACCTGGCGGTTGTCATGTCGGGGAGGCCGAGGTCGGAATAAGAGGGGCTTCGACCTCCGGCGAGTAACAGATTGCCGTCCGAGTTGAGTACCGCTCCATGGGCGGCATAATAGTAACCAAAACTATCGAGGTCCGGCGAAATGTTGCCATCGAGTTGGACGGAATCAAAGATGTTGTCGCGTTCGCCGTCCGCGCTAAAACGAGCGACGAAGAAACTATCGTTGCTCGTTTGGCCGGTCTCTCCACCCACGAGGATTCGATCGCTGGCGTCGAGCGAGAGGGTTCTGGCGATGCCGTCGCTATTGGAAGTCACCGTTCCGTTGACACCAAAGCCGGTATCCAGCACGCCCCCCGCCGTGAAACGCCCCATTCCAAGTCGAGGGCTAAAGTTCACATGCACGACCTGTTGGACGATTCTTCCGTCGGATTGAATCACCATGTCATTGACAGCCCCTCCGTAGGAATCCAGGGGCGAAAAGGCGACGCCTCCCGTACCGAAACTCGCATCAAAATTCCCGGCGTTGTCGAGTCGCCAAATCGCGGCAGTGCTCGCCCGACCGGTCGTCCCGCTGTTGTACGTCCCCGGACGCCCGGTGGTGCCGGAAATCACGAGCATACCATTGCTGTCAAAGAGAACCCGGTCGAAATCGGTTGCGTCATGGGGTTGGGTCACTGCGTCGGCGTCGGTGTACGTTTGGCGGTACGCGATCGTTCCGCCCGAACCGAACGATGGATCGAGCAGTCCGTCGGCCGTAAAGCGGGCGATCAGTCCGGTGGCGTTCACAGTGATCACATCGGATGTGCCGACGACCACAAACTTGCCCGCATTTTGCCCGGATTCATAAATCGCAATGTCAGCCGAATAGTCCCGAGCAGAACCAGAATCCAGTTGCACGTAGCCCAGTCCATTGGGACCAAACGCCGTGTCGAGAGAACCATCCACATTGAATCGGACAATGAAAATATCGTCATTAAAACCACCATAGGACGCATGGACCAACACCTTGCCGCGGTTCGCGCCGGTCTGATAGGCCGCCCCGCCGAAGACACGCAGGACGCCAAAATTGTTCGGTCTCGGGATCGTAGCAATACCTGCTGCGCCAAACGAAGGATCCGGCAGGCCATTGGGAAGGTAACGAATGGCGAAGGCATCAGTGGTCTGCCCCGATAGGTAATTGCCAAAGACCAGCACGCGTCCGTCTGGGTCAATTGCGGTCCCGGCTGCTCGGTCGGAGACTGAATCAGGCCGCACAAAATGTTTAAATCCGTCGGTATCCCAGGTCACGTCCAGCGGACCGGTGGGAGTTGTGTAAACGGCCTCGATGTCGTCGTCCACGATCGTCCCCAGCCCCAGGTTGTCGTAGAGCACGGCATTGGTCGGGCTGGAGAGAATCACATGGAACGTCTCGTGTCGTTCCATCAACGTGTCGCCGACGACATCGACGCTCAACGTCTGCTGCGTTTCGCCCGGCAGAAATGTCAGCACTCCCGATGGCAAGCCCGACAGGTCGGTCGCCGAGGCAGTTCCGCCCGGAACCGTATTCCACGCCACCGTGACCGTCTGGGTCGATGCAGTATCGAGCGTCACTTCAAAAGTCGCTGCTGCCGCAAGAGCATTCCCCTCTGCAACACTTGCGTCCTGGATGCTGATTGCACTTAACAGCACTCGGACTTCCATTGTCTCAATCAGGTCCCGGCGGCTCAATATTCGCCGCACGGGCGATCGCCGATTATTGTGAACTGATCGGGCTGTCGTGCGAAATTCGCCCAACACACGCATCCACCAATGAGATAGAAGATTTGACATGATTTCTTATGATCCTTTGTCGAGGCGAGAGAAATTCAGCCTGAGGAATTGATCGCACTTACACCTGGCATTTAACGGTAATGCCCGCAGGCGTCGTTGCCGTGTTTTGCCTACGCCTGCGGCTCGCCGTTAAACGAAAACGCCGACCTGACAGACTAAACCGACAGTCCCCGAGGCGAATGTATACTCAGCAACTGAGAGGAAGCGGCGGCTCCTTCTTCTGAGACCGGAAGGAAAATCAGTTCGTCCAGGTTTCTTTTCTAAAATCGGCGGAAAAGTGAAAACTCGGTTTGCATGCCGTCGCGGCATGGCAGGCTGGCAATGGCGTGGACTGAGGCGAATTCCAGCGGCGAGCGGGGGACGTCAGTCCCCTGATTTGCGTTGGTTTGCGACAAATATCAGGGGATTGACATCCCCCGCTCGCCTAAGTCCAGCCAGCAAGGCGGGCTGTTACGGCGTCGTTACGCCGAGGACCAGAGGGGGAAAATCTTGTCCGAATGCGAATTGACGGGCAAGAATGCCCATCGTACTTCAGGAGCAATCCGCAAGGCGGGCTGTTACTGCATGAGTTCTTCGGCTTCGGTGCGGAAACGCAAAAGTTCGTCGGCGGTGACGTTTTTCTTCTCCTGCCAATCGATGGCCTGCTGAAACCAGTTTCTGGCTTCGTCATGACGGCCGAGCTGCCAATGGGCCATGGCGATCACAAGGGCGTTGTAGCCGAAATCAACGTCCGGAAGGGTTGCCTCGGCCTTTTGAAGTGTTTCAATCGCCGCCTGCCATTCGCCGACGCGGTACTCGGCAACCCCAAGAGTGTTTAGGTACGTCGAGGTGGTTGGTGCTTGCGCAACGCAGCGACGGGCCAGTTCGAGTCCGCGCGGAGGATCGCGCAGGGCCAAGTCCGGGCAAGTGACCAGCATCCAGGCGTAGTTGTTCAGAGTCGTCGGGTTGGTGGGATCCAACTCGATCGCCTGTTCAAACTCCGTCTTCGCCTCTTCAAATCGTCCAGCAGTCGAGTGGGCCTGGCCGCCGGAGGCATGAGCTGCGGCTTTGGACTGCCGCGACAATCGCTCAAGTTCGTGCGGCAGATCTCCGAGGTCCACCTGAAATTCGACTGGTTTGGACGAATGATCTCCCTTCGATCCTGAGTGGGACAACGACCAATCCAGACCCAATTCCGCCAGATGCGAACCCATCCGTGCGAGGTCGAGGACCATGATGGACTTCCAGTCACGTCGAATCGCCAGCTTCGAATCATCGGAGCTGAAATCAACCGGAATATTCCAAAGTCCATTCATTTCGATGCGAGCGAGTTGGTGACCCGTCGATCCGTCCGCCAGCAGCACTTCATGGGGTCCGGAAACGAGAGCTGCGATTCGGCCCCGTGTATCAAATTCTGGAGCTGCAACGCTTTGGAAAGATTTTACGAACCGGTGTTGTTTCCATGTGCCCACTTCGTAGAAATAATAGCCCGTATGCGCAGGCTCACCTACGGCAGCGGACACCAGCCAGCGGTTATCGGGGCTGAATGAAACGCTGAATAAAGTGTCTGTCAGGCTATCACTGTGAGGGACCGTGTGCCGCTCGCCAGTCGCGACATTCCAGACTTGAATCGCCCGTTCTTTGTGACCTCCGGCAGCAATCCATTGTCCGTCGGGACTGACCGAGATATTCACAACGCGTCTGTGGCTGCTTGAAAACTCGCGGGGAGGCGATGCTCCGTGCGGATTCTCGGCATCAATGATCACGATGCGGCCATTGTTGTAGTCGTTGACGACAACATGCTGGTGGCCCGTAAACCACTGGCCATCACGCGGGGTCATCGATGACAGGTCGATGCCCAGTTTTCTGGGAGGGCCGCATTGCATTACGTCGAAATCGCTGCTTGATTTCGACAATGGCCAGCGAAATATACCGGCGTCTGAAAGTGTGAGGACCGCATCGCCGGTCGGATGAAACAGGACTCTTTGACAGGCACCAATTGGCAACCAGGCCAGCTCGCGGCCGGTCGACAAATCCCAGAACCGGGCACCATCCATTGAACCTGTTCCCAGGATTTGTCCATCCGGATGGAATGATCCATGATTGATCGCCAACTGAGCAGGGTTGTCCGTCCTGTTACCCGCCGCACTGGGATGGAGTTCCCGTACTTCCTGTCCGTGTGCGATTTCATGGAGTTGAAACGTCAGATCTGCCATCACAACGGTATGTCGGTCGTCCGGCGAGAAGCAGAATGCTGCTCCATTGACTGTGACAAGGCATTCGCCTGTCGCAGCATTCCACATGCGTGAAGTACTGTCCCACGAATGTGTCGCCAGCAGGTATCCTTGATGGGCGAAAGCTGATCGAACGACAGCACCCGAGTGTCCATCCAGAATTGATACCAGTTTCCGTTCCGGCACATGCCACACGAACACTTGACCGTCCGAATTACCGGTTGCCAGCAGCAGATCATCGGAACTCCAGGACATCGAAACTACGCCGACAGAACCAGTGAACTCCTCCAGTTGCAGACCCGTTTCAAAGTCCAGTATCCGCAACTGATGAGCGGAAACATTGTTGACGGCAATGCGGTCTCCGGAATGGTCGAAGCAAACGACGGACGGAGTAAACTCCAGTGGCAAACGACGGATTTCGCGTCGTTCCGTCAAATCCCAGACGACCAAATCGCCATCCTCGGGCGGAAACACCAGCCATCGTCCATTCGGATGGAACGCTGCGGGGGCCAGATGGTCACCAGCTCTCACGGCCTGAGAAACCACGAGTTCGCGAGTCTCCAGATTCCACACATGCAGCAGCGGGCTTCCTCCGCTGTAAAGCAAGTACAGTACGACGAGGTGTCGGTCGTCCGGTGAGAATTCCAAATCGGCGTAGTAGAAATCTGCTTCGACTCGGGGAAAACGCTGGAGTTCACTGTTATCAACAGTACTCCGAATTGTCAGAGCTTTATCTCCAAAAAGTTCGATGCGTGCATAGCGCTCCAGGCGATGATCTACATTGGTGCAGCCTCGCCATTCCTGGCGAATTCCGACCGGTCGGAGATCAGTCAGTCCGAACGCTGAGATCGCGGTGTTTCGCAGTTCGCGAGTCAGCTCCTCTGTCGGTCCAAGTTTCGCTCCGAGACGGACTTCTTCCAGACACAGGAATCGCTGACCCAACTGGCCACTGTGACGATAGGCATTAGCCTGAGCGAGATGTTTGCGGATTGTGGCTTCCCGCTCAGCGTCGAGGGCCCGCTGCTCGGCGTCCATCGCTTTCTGCTCGGCAGCCCGAGCCTGGATCTCTGCAACCTTTGCACGACGTTCGCTGGAAACTGCGTGATCGCGTTCAATCCGCACGAAACTGTTGAGCCAAAGTCCGATGCCGAGCACACACGCCATGGCCAACAGGACGGAACTGAGTCCGGCGACGAGCGGATTTCGGCGACACCATTTTCGAACCTGTTCCGGACGGCTCACTCGACGTGCAAGGATCGGGCGATCTTCGACAAATCGTTTCAGGTCTTCTGCAAAATCTGCAGCAGTGGCATAGCGGTCGGACGGCTCGCGCGAAATGGCTTTTAGAATCACGGTTTCCAGATCAGCCGGTACGCCGACATCAAACTTGCTCAGGCGGACCGGTTCCGACTCCACAATCTGACGCATCAGCCGATGTCGGTCGGTATCATCAAACATGGGTCGCAGTGCAATCATCTCATAGAGACTTGCCCCCAGACTGTAGATGTCGCTGCGGAGATCTGAACGTCCCTGAAATCGCTCGGGCGCCATATACCGCAGCGTCCCGAGGATATCGCCGGGGTTTGTGAGGGCATCGCTTTCATCGGATTTGGCAAGTCCAAAGTCGGCGACCCAGACGGTGCCCTTCAAATCCAGCAGCAGATTTGACGGCTTGATGTCCCGATGCAGAACGCCCTCATCACTGGCGTACTGCAATGCTTCTGAAACCTGAATCCCGATTCGTGCGACACTGTCCCAATACGCTCGTCTATTGTCCGCCGACGACATTGTGGATGATTGCCCCGGCAGTCGAATCTCCGAGTCACTGACGTCAATTGACGAACTTGCAGCCAGAGGTCGTTCCCGCAATGGTTCACATTCGCCCGAAGCGGCATCCTGGATCTCTGTTGCCGGAAAATTTCCGGAGAGCAGGGCTTCAGCAAAAACCTCGCCGGATGCGTCCTTTGGCTGGGCGTCATCACTCATCGAACGAGCCCGATTCTGGCGAATCCGGCGTACCGCGTCGGCAACTTCATCCAGCCCAAGCCCATGGATGAACTGCATTGCGTAGAAATGTCGCCCGTCGGATTCGCCCACACCAAAGACCGGTACGATATTGGGGTGATGCAGTTTTGCCGCCGCTCTTGCTTCCCGCTGAAACCGCAGCAGATGCCGCGGATTCTTCTCAACGCCTGGCGGAAGGATTTTCAAAGCGACATGACGGCCGAGAGATTCCTGAATCGCCTCATAGACAATTCCCATCCCGCCGCGACCGACTTCACGAATGACTCTGAAGTCGCCGATTCGTCCGCCGTGAGGCTCGCTGCTGAAGTCTGCGGCATGTGTTCCTGTCGGTCGGTCCAGCCCATCACCGGACCGCGCTTTCTCCATCATGACGAGTGCCGGAAAAAGTTCTCGGATTTCTGTTTCAAACTCCGGATGCTGTTCCACAAATTCCGTCAGTGACGGACGTTCGCCGCGACGATATCGCCGGGCGAATTCCTCTGCTAACAAGTCCAGCGGGCTGTCGAGACTGTCGTCGCTCATTCGAACAATCCCGGAGTCGCGGAAAGGACCGATTTCAGGCGTTTCAGGGCTCTCAGATACCGATTGCTCGCCGTGGCCTTCTTTAACCCGAGGGCTTCCGCGGTTTCCTGGTTGGTGAGTAACTCGAAGTGTCGCAGGATGAGCACTTCCCGATCCACCGCATCCATACTGTTGAGGGCATCCTGAATCCGAATCTGTATTTCCGCTCGGTGAGCTGCGTCGCTGGCACTGGTCAGGCGGCCCATCAAATGTTCCGCCAGGGATACGGACGAAACCGCCGGTAACGCTCCCTGATAAAGTGAAACCTCGTGGCCGGCGTCTCGCATGGCCGCCCCCAGATGTTTTCGATGCAGATCGATCAGTCGCTGCGATGTCAGATACCTGAGCCATTGAAAGAACGACATCGACGACTGTTTGACGAAATCCGGAAATCGCCGGGAACAGTCCAGCCAGGCGTCCTGCAACACATCCGACGGGTCAATTCTTGAATGGAGACGACGATCCATCCGCAACATGACCATTTTCTTCAGCCTTGGCCGCTGCTGTTCAAAAAACGACGCCATCGCTGCCGCGTCACCCGCGAGCACGCGACGGTTCAGGTCGTCAGAATTCTCGCAATTGTTGTTGGTCTCGTTCATCACACAAGTTTAACCGGACTAGATCCGTATTTGTCGACCGCAAATCAGAGAGAGTTCCGGATGTTTTGAAAAAAGGTGACGGCCCGGATATCGCATTGCCAGCAGAACTG
>JAYTAK010000740.1:0-3519 GCA_043737515.1 Candidatus Kuenenia sp.
CATGTACGGCACCATTCCCGGCGGAGCAGTGTCGCGTACCGAGCGGGATCTGAGCATCGTGCTGCGTCGTGAAAAGAAGAGTTTTCGCAACAGCAAGCGTATCGCGGATGCAGTTTCCGAACGCATGAATCGCTATAACAATTTCGGTCAAAAGATTCCCTGTGCAGTCGCCAAGCAGGACGACCTGATCGCTTTGAAAGTTCATCCGCAGTACATCAACAACTTTCCGCGGTATCAGGCTGTGATCCGCAGCATTGCCTTCAACGAGACGGAAGTCGCTCGCCGCATCCGAGTTGAGAGACTGGCACGCGAGATTATGGACCCGGACAAAGCACAGTCTGCCGCATTGCAACTGGAAGCCATCGGCGACAGCGGAATACCGTTCCTGAAAGATGCATTGGAATCGACTGACTTTGAAGTGAAGTTCCAGGCCGCCCAGTCGCTGGCCTATCTGGGCGACGCATCAGGGATATCGATCCTCCACGAAGCTGCCCGGGATCAACCGGCCTTCCGCGTGTATTCTCTTGTCGCCATGTCCGTGATCGACGATGCGGATTCGGTGATCGCTCTGCGGGAATTGATGAATTCCAGTTCGCTGGAAACACGCTACGGAGCGTTTCGAGCGCTCAAGGAACTTGATCCGAAAGATCCCTGGCTGCGACCAGTCGTCTTTGGCGATCGATTTCTGCTGCATGTGATTGATTCGCCGGGCGAGCCGATGGTGCATGTGACGCGTCGTCGCTCGCCGGAAGTTGTGGTCTTTGGTCCTGAGCAGAAGTTGCGACTTCCAGTCGTGCTGAACGCCGGGCGACATATCAAGGTGATTGGAGGCACGGGTGACCATGAGGTGGACGTCATCCTCTACAAGCTGAATGAAGAGCCTCAGCGTCAGCGCGTCTCCAGTCGCGTCGTGGATATCATTCGCGCTTGCGGAGAGCTGGGTGCCACCTATCCGGACATTGTGCAGTTGTTGATCGAAGCCGAACAGCAGCACAACTTTGTCGGACAGTTCGGCATCGATCGTATGCCGCAGGCCGGTCGCATGTATCTGCAGGATGGAAAAACGGAGGATTCAGAATCGTCCGAAGACGAAAGCGGCAAGCAAATCGGCAGTTCACGACTGCTGCCGGAATTATTCGACGAACTGGATGAAGAAGAACTTCGTGAAAACGAAACCGAAGAAAAACTTTCAAACCTCAACTTCGATGAAGTGCAGAAACAGGACGCGAAAGAAGACGCGAAGAACGCCGCAGGCAGGAATCCGGATTCGACGAGTCCGAACGCGAAACCGTCCGATGCAGACCACGACTCGGATGCCGAGGGCAGCTCTGATGAAACGGAGCCAGTTGGACAATCGTATTCTGAACCTGTGGAGACTCAGGCCATGAACCAGTCGCCTGAGAAGACGGCTGAACTGGCTGAGACCGCAGCACCAAGGTCCCAGTCTGAAGAGGAAATGCAAGAGTTCAAAGCGGAATCGGTGGATATGTCGGCCATGAAGGGCGGCATGGCCGGGTTCGGTGCGAGGATGGCGGAACGAATCAAGCATCCGTTCGGCAGCGCAAAGGAGTGATGCCTTCCTATGAGCCAATCCAACAAACGATCGCCGTTTGGCTATCCGTTTTCCAGTTGAGATATTCAATTCCGAGTGTTCGCCAAAATTGTCCTTGGGGAGAACAACGGTTGTGTGCCAGTAGATTTCGCTTGTCGGCGATCTTTGGCCATGCGACGGACATGAATGTCCATCGTACATAAGCTGCGTTTGGATCAGGAAAGTACCAAGGATTCGGTTTCATGCTCAAGTCGCTTGAACTCTTTGGATTCAAGAGTTTCGCCGACCGCACCAGTTTTGACTTTGCATCGGGAATCACCGGTGTTGTGGGTCCGAACGGGAGCGGAAAGAGCAACGTCGTGGACTCGATCAAGTGGATTCTGGGCGACCAGAGCGCGAAGAGTCTCCGTGGAAAAGACATGACCGACGTGATCTTCAACGGCTCCGCCAGCCGCACGGGATCGCAGTTTGCCGAAGCCACGCTGATCTTCGACAACACCACACGTTTCATCCCGATGGATCAGGATGAAGTTTCGATCGGCCGCCGCATCTGGCAGTCCGGTGATTCGGAATACCTCATCAATCGCAACACTGCCCGATTGAAAGACGTCCGCGAACTGTTTGTCGGCACCGGTGCGGGGGCGGCGACCTACTGCATCATCGAACAGGGCCGTGTCGATCAGATTCTGCAGTCCAACGCCGCCAATCGGCGGTTAATCTTTGAAGAAGCTGCGGGCATCAGTCGCTTCAAGCAGAAGCGAACCGAAGCGCTCAAGCGGCTGGAACGGGTGGAACAGAACCTTGTCCGGCTGGCCGATCTCGTGGATGAAGTAGAGACGCAGGTCGGCACCGTGCGGACTCAGGCCCAGCGTGCGTCCCGGTATCGATCTGTTTCCACGGAACTGGAACAGTTGTGGGTCGGACTGGCGGCTGACGATTTCCGTCGTGAGTCGACGCAACGCGATCTGCTGCAGGGCCAGATGCAGGAATCCGCCGCCACGTTACTGGAACTGCGTCGAAAGCAGGCAGAAGCAGAAGCGCAGGTCATTGCAGCCGATGGTGCATTGGCGGAAGTCGATGATCAGTTGCGGGAAGTCGAACGGCGGCGAAGTGATGTCCGCAGCCGGATTGCCAGCCTGGACTCGACCGTGCGCCATCAGGCGGCGCGAGAAGAAGAACTGAAGTCTGACTTGCAGCGTCTGATTCGCCAGCAGAATCTGATGCAGAATCGCGTGACGGAGGCCGTCGCAGAAGAGGCACATCTGGATTCGGTCCTCACGCTTGAGCGAGCGGCCTTTGATCGCCGTCGGTCCACGATGATTTCGGGAGACGATCAGGTCACTGCCCTGCAGCAGGCGTTGGCGGCGGCGCGAGACAACATCGAAGCGGCTCGCCATGAACTCATGCAGCAGGTGCGGCTGAATTCTGAGGCGACGTCTGCCCTCAGCAATCTGCGAGCACTGCATCAGTCTGCGCAAAAGCGACGCGAGACTCTGGAAGAACAGTCCTCGGTGCTGCAGGCGGAAATTGAGGCGTTGCAGGCGAAGATGCCGGATCTCGAGGAATCATTGATCACGGCACAGCAGGCTCTGCAACAGGTGGAAAGCGATGCAGATAGTCTGATCCGCAGCCGCGAACAGCTCGTCACCGAACGCAGTCAGTCGCAGCAGTCTCTGGCTGAACTTCGCGAACACCGCAGTGCGCAGGTGGCGCGACGCGCTGTACTCGAAGATCTGGAAGATCGTCAGGAAGGCTTTGGAATCGGCGTGCGGGAAATTCTGCGGCGAGCCGAAGAAGCGGATTCGGAACCGTGGAATCTGATCTGCGGCAGCGTAGCGGACCTGCTGGACGTCGACATGGAATATGCTGCGCTGCTGGAAGTTGCGTTGTCAGGTCGCGCGCAGTTGCTGGTCGTGACGCAGATGAAGCCACTCATTGAGTACCTGAATTCCGGACGCTGTCGGATT
>JAYTAK010000741.1:0-3518 GCA_043737515.1 Candidatus Kuenenia sp.
GCGGTATCGATGAAATGGAATTTCGCACCTGCCTGCAGCAGGCGGTGGTCGAAACCTGTCGAGAAGTCCAGGTCGTCGCTGCGACCTCACCTGACGATCCGACCGCCGTCTCCGGACGACACGGCGTGGTGGCCGAACTGGGAATTCATGTCGATGACGGCGTCACCAGCTTCGGAGTTTTCCTGAACGTGAGCTGCCGACTGGACGAAGCGCGGGGGATCGGACGCGGTCTGCTCGGACAGCGCGTGTCATCGCTGAATGCCGAACGCGTCCGACCGACGCAGATGCCGCAGGTGCGATCGGCTTTGATTCAGCATTTGTGTACACAACTGGGCTATCCCGACTATCATCTGCACACTGGTCATCCTTTTTTGAAACGAACTCGGACCCTGATCCATGACAAGTTTGCCAATCCTCAATCAGCCGACGAATGACACGACGCTGCAGTCTGCATCTTTGCACACCGCGCCGCTGAACATCGTGCCGCTCAGCGCAATGCTGCCGACCGACGCGCCGCAGCGCCGCCTGCCACGATGGCTGAAGCGCCCGCTGCCGCAATCGGGTATGGCCTATACCAGCGACGTGATTTCTGACTTGCGACTGGAAACGGTCTGCGAAAGTGCGAAGTGTCCGAATCGCACGGAATGCTGGTCACAGAAAACAGCCACATTCATGATCGGTGGCAATGTCTGCACGAGGCCTTGTGGATTCTGCTCTGTCCCCAAGGGCAAGACCGAACGCCTGGAACTTGACGAACCGGAACGCGTGGCCGAAGCCGCCGCGCGGCTGGGACTGAAGTACGTCGTCCTGACGTCAGTCACCCGCGATGACCTTCCGGATGGTGGCGCTGATCACTGGTATCGCACGGTGCTGGCGGTCAGAGAACTCACAGGAGCGCAGGTGGAAGTACTGACGCCCGACTTTCTGGGGAATCGCAAAGCCATCAGTCGAGTGATCGCATCGCGTCCGGACGTCTTCAATCACAATACGGAAACCGTGCCACGGCTATATCATCGCGTCCGCCGCAATGCCGAGTATCAGCGCACGCTGGATCTGCTGAAACAAGTCAAGGACGAAGCGCCGGACATGCCGACCAAGAGCGGTCTCATGCTGGGACTTGGCGAAACGCGGGACGAACTCCTGGATGTCTTCGCCGACCTGCGCGACGCCGGATGTGACATGCTCACGCTGGGACAGTACCTGCAGCCGACTCCCGAACACCTGCCGGTGGAACGCTATGTGCCGCCGGAAGAATTTGATGAAATCGGTGAACTGGCGCGCATGTTGGGATTCAGCATGGTGGCCAGCGGCCCGTTTGTCCGCAGCAGTTATCATGCGGGCGAAATGGCGGAAGGTCTGGAACACGCAAACACACGCGGGCAGGGTTAGTAATGCTGCTCGCTGTTGAAACGTCCGGAACGCAGGGTTCTGTCGCGATTTTTGATGGCGAGACGCTGCGTTTCGAACGCATCCTTGGCGCGACCGGCACCCGGCATGCTCAGACGCTGCCCGCTGAAGTGGCCGCTGCCCTCGCCAAATGCGACCTCCAGCCTCGCGAGATTCGTGCGGTGGCCGTGAGCATCGGCCCCGGAAGCTTTACAGGCCTGCGCGTCGGACTGACGTTTGCGAAAACGTTCGCATGGCTGAATGATGCCAGGCTGGTGGCAGTCGATACGCTGCGGGCGATCGCTCAGCAGGTTCCGTCCGGCATCGAATATGTGACGGCCATCATTGATGCGCAGCGGACGGAATTCTTTGCCGCGACGTATCGCTGGAATGCAGAACTCGGCCTTCGATGTGCAATTGATGACGTGCATGTGGTGAGTGTGGCTGACCTGCCGACGGAGTATCCGATCGTCGGACCAGCCGGCAACAAACTCAAAGCCGCCGCACCCGAACGATTTGAAGTGCTCGACGAATCCCTGTGGCAACCGCACGCCGTCAGTGTTGGGCGCATCGGCCGATACATGCTGGACCAGCAACAGGACTCAGATCCCGACAGTCTTGAACCGGTGTATATCCGCTTGAGCTACGCCGAAGAGAAACGCCGGCTTTCGGGTGCAGTCGCGGATAATTGTTAAAGTAGGTCCTTTCTGCCGGAAAGGACTGTGTTTGGTAGGTCCTTTCTGCCGGAAAGGACTTTCGCCGTACGGCGAACCGCCATGGGTCGCACATCCGCTCCACGTCGCCGCGTGGCCGTCCTTGCGACCACGACTCGTCGCTGGTCGCGGCGTGGCCGCGAAGTCCTGCTCGGCAAGCAGGACCTACCGAAATCGGCGACTGCGCCCCAAACATTCCCAGGACGAAACAGTCTGGTGTCATCAGGCGCAGATTTCGGTACAATGATGTATCCTGGGAACACAAGCTTTGCCCGGTATTGAGTCGAGAACTTCACATGGCCCCTGCCTCAACTGATCCAGCGCGTGACGCCGGTGCGCTGCAACTTGCAAAACTGGTAGAACGCAGTCAGAAGCTCATGTCCCATGCATGGATGATCAGGACGTTTGTCAAGCATTCGGACGAAGTCGAAGACTTCCCGCAACTGAATGAAATGGCGCGGACAATTTTTGATGTGTTTCGCGCGGTCGAGACGCAAATCCACGAGCCGGCAGGTTATTTTAAGACAGTCCGAAAGAAGCTGAGTAAACTGCAGGCGGCGGCAGAGCAGTTTTCAAAGGATGCATGGCACGCATCGACGCATACTAATTTCCAGCAGGCCGTGATCGCGTCAGGATTTCTGTGTGAACAATTGTCAGAAGTGCTGGCAGAAGCAGAATCTCTGTTGCCGAAACCCGTCGCACCTCCGAAAATCACACTGCCGCTCAAATCAGCGCCGCCGCAAAGCGACAGCCAGGGAACAACAGAATGAAACCCGCCGCACCCGCCGCACGACCCGCACCACGACCAGTGCCTCGATACACAACGCAGGGCTATACGCCGCAAAACGCCCCCGGCTGGATCGGCGTTTCACGCGGAGCGGCACTCGGCATCGCCATCATTACGACGCTGAATCTTCTCGAAGTCTTCGCCTTCAGCACAAGTGCTGTGCACAACTGGCTGTGTGACTTTCGCATGATCAAGCAGCCGCTGAGTATCGCCATCCTCGCGATGCTGGCGACTGCGACGCTGATGTATTCCGTGAAACCTGCTCTGCCGGTGACCGTCTGGATGGCCACGATTGGACTGGTCTCGATCGTCGCCGTCTTTGCCGGCTGGGAATTGTGGGAGGTCACTCAGCGCGTTCCGGAGAATCTGCGTCAGACGGCGATGAGTCGGCCACTGGGAATCCTGATGTTACTTGCCGTCGCCGGCATGGGTATTCTTGTCGGCGATTCGCCAGCATCGTACGGACGGTCGTCGCTGCTGATCATCGGCGGCAGCAGTATCCTGACGGTCATGGGGTTTGCGGTCGTTACGCTGCAGTCCGGTTCGATTGGTGACCCGATTCCGTCCGATGCGGCTCCGGCAATCTTGATTCTGGGCTGCGCCGTGGAGAGTGACGGCACTCCCTCGGAAGC
>JAYTAK010000742.1:0-3513 GCA_043737515.1 Candidatus Kuenenia sp.
GGGAATTGGCTGGTCGTTCGTGATGCCGACTCCCGGGCTGCCAGGGAATGGCAGTCGCTGCGTGGTCCTGCGTCCGAAGCTGGCGGCGGCTTCCGAACAGTTTGCGATGTACGTGATCGCGCACGAGTTCGCTCATGCGTTTCTGCGCAACGGAGGTTGGGGAGAAATCACAGACATCGAAGAAGCCGCCGATGCCATGGCCGCCTCATGGGGTTTTCATCGACCGACACATGCGGGCTGGGCGATGTAATGTTACTCGACGATGCGATGCGTCGGCACGGGGCGACCGGGGCGGAAGCTTTGCAAAGAAACCACGTTGTGAGTCAGCCCCAGCTCCGCGCTGGTGGCAGCAAGTTCTTCGCGGACTATCGATTCCAGTTCGGCCGGGTCTGTGGCAACTCGGGCATTGACGACCACGTTCGCGGACGGCGTGCGTGAGTTGGATGCCAGCGACAATTCCGGGCCGGTTGCGTTGCTGACAAGATTCGCGACGGCGTAACTGCCTTCGCAGAGTCCGATGACTTTCAAATGTGCCGCTTCGGCACTCGACGTCAACAGTCGCCCGTGCAGTCGCGCGATCAGGTCCATGAGGAACGTGTCGAGTTCAAATTCAGTGCTGGACTGCACGACAACCTGACTGTTGAGCCACCCAAGTTCCGCTTCGCCTTCCGCGTAGACGTCGTAATCCACTTCCATCACGCGACGACCGAATTGCCCGCGTTGCTCCAGAGTTTCGACCAGGGTTGTGAAGCCGTCGCCGCTCTTTGCCGAGCAGCGGAGGACTGGTCGGCCGGGATATTCCGTTTCGATCAGCGCCTGGAGTTCGGCGATGTCCGCAGTGGACAACTCATCGATGCGATTGATCACAACAAAGTCGGCTTCTTCGATCTGCTTACGGAAGATGTAGTTGGCCTTGGGCGAAAATCCACTGCTGCTGTCGCCGCCACGCAGAATTCTGAGCCCGTGGCTGGGCTTCAGGATGACTCCGTATGGGGCGATGTCGAGCGGCACGCCGTAAACTTCCGTCAGCGGGCGGATAACCGTGGCCACCAGATCAGTGCAACTGCCGACCGGCTCCGCCAGAATGATTTCCGGCAGTTCGCCTTCGCCGAGGCTTTCCACCGTCGCTGTCAGCGCATTGAAGTTGCAGCAAAAGCATGAGCCCGCAACTTCGCCGACATCAAAGCCCTGAGATCGCAGATTGTGCGTATCAACCAGATCGGTCGTCTGATCATTTGTGACGATGCCGACTCTTTTTCCCTGTGACATGTAATGCCGCGCAAGCCGCGAGATTGTGGACGTCTTGCCAGCACCAAGGAAACCGCCGACCATGATATAAACAGGCTTCATCTGACTTTCTCTTCTCTTCCGTCCGGGGAGCTTCACGTTGCTTGGATCACGTTTTAGCGAATCGCGCGTGAGATGTCACTGGTTGTAGGGTGCGTGAAGCAAAGCGTAACGCACCATCACCGTGAACGATTCAACCGTGGTGTGTTGCGCTCCGCTTCACACACCCTACCTAGCGCGGCGAAGCCGCAAATCCGAAGTCCGAATTTCGAAATCCCAAAGAACTGCGGTCGAAAAGATGCGAGCAAAATGCGCAGTTGTTGAAAAGAAAGGATTTAAGCATCTGCGCTTTCAATCCACCAGTTCCACGAGCACCGTGGTTTCTGAAATGACAGGATACACACCATCTTTCATCAGCGTTGCCCGGATCTTCAGTGGGTGTTCAGAATGCGCTGATGCGGTTGGGAGGACGGAAACCGTGAATTCGGAATGTGACACATCGGACGCCAAATCCTGAAGTTCGGCAATGAACGGCGAACGTTGAGAATCCTGGCCGCAGAGTTCCAGCGTGACGCGTTCTGTCAGCTTTTCCGAGCGATCGATGTGGATCGGGATCGAAATCTCCGCGCCGGGTTTTGCCTGGAATTCAGTTTCACCAGCAGAGATTTTCAGCATCGCCCCAGTGGCCAGGAAGCCCATGCGGGTTTTCTGGTGGCTGACCGCATATCGCACGTTGCCCTTTGGGTCGGCGACTTTTGCGACGCCGTTAACAACCATCCTCGACGTACGCGTGGTTTCCAGCCATTCCGGGAGATAAACAGGATACAAAATACGGTTCACACCGGGCGGGACAACCAGTTCCGGCCCTGAGATTCCCTGCACATGCCGGCCCTGCATCGACGTCATTTCCAGCATGATCTCGGCGTCGAAGCCAGCGTCACGAGCAATCAGCACGGGTGCGGGAAAGGTTGAGCCGCGCGGCCATTTGGTCACGTCGTCCTGACCTTCCGCATCGATCGAAAATGGCGGCTTCATGGTAGTGGCGATCAGGACAGGACCGGCTGTGCGCTGCACGGCCTTTTCGCTCATTGTTGCAGTTCCAATCACTTCGACCAGGGCCGCCGAGGCCGCTGCATCGGCAGCCACCGTGAGTTCCACATTCAGCGCATTCTGGTTGGCGGCCACCTGTAGCTTTTCGGGCATGGTGACTCCGACTGGCAATCCGGAGACGGCCACATCAATCGCCTCCGTAAAACCGCCGCGCCGCGTGACGTTGATGGCGAGTGCTGCCTTGCCGCCGATGGGCGCGTTCAGCAGTTCCGGAACGCTCAAACGAAAATCTGGTTTTGCAGGCTGCACTGACAGATGATACGTGGCTGCCCGCGTTCCGCTCTTCGAAGCCACATCGGCGACGCTGATTGTATAGTCACCGTCCGCAGGCACCGGGAATTCAATTTCCGCGTCGGTTGAACCTGCGCGATCGTCACTCCGAGCCAACTGTTTTCCTTCGTGATCAAAAATCGCCAGAGCCGCATCGACCTGCGATCCCGTCTTTTCGTGTGACACCTCAATGGCCCAGACGTCGCCTTTCTTTCCCGAAACCTGATAGCGGTCTTCGCCGAACCGCTGGTCCAGGACTCCGGTGACGCCGCCGGGAACAGTCAGGGCAGAAACGCTTTCCGCCATCTGCGGGTCATCGCTGAGATGCAGCAGAACTGGCGGACAGTCGCCGTGTTCCGTGGTGAGTTGATAACGAAACGAAGTCGAGTTCGTGTCGCCGGAGAATTTCACGTCGCGCATGACGGATTCGAGTTTTGCCTGTCCCGTCGCGATGCCATAGCCCACGAATTCGACCGGGCGCGTTTCGCCGCGTTGTCCCACAGAAGGGATGGCGGTGACAACTCGCGGACCCGGCGTCACGGTCAGTTGGTACACCAGCGCCCGGTCACCGCGAAAGTCGAGATCGTAAATCGCCGCTGTGTAAGATTCGTTGGCGATGGCCGAAAACGTCAGTGCCGTATCGTCGCCTGCCGTGTCCGCCGCCTCGGCGATGATTCGCCCGGTTTGATCGCGAATTTCAACGACTGCGTTGAGCTGTGAGCCAATGGAACGTGCGACCACGGAACATGTAATCGGTCCGGATTTCGCGGCGATGAATCGATAGTGATCGACTTCCCGAATGAGCTTAATCTGACCGGAAATGCACACCGGCAGGGATTCGATTTG